>NZ_JAYGIF010000123.1:0-10561 GCF_034931345.1 Pseudanabaena sp. CCNP1317
TTGTAAGTTCGATTTTTACTTTTGTGCCTTCTACACTTATTAACTTTGCCGACATTTTCTTTCTTGATCTCCTTCGTTATTCTTTCATTGTTCTACAATCTTCGTATTATGTCAAGGTCGCACCCATTGCTTCACGGCTTGATATTAGATCTGAAGAATTTTCCTCAAATAAGCCCAACTGCGTTACTTTAGGTGGTTGATAAATTTGTTTAATCCAATCTGTATTACCCATTACTTTATTCAACTGTTCTATAACTTTCGGTTCTGGATTTTGCTCTCTGGGGAGAAGTCGAGTAACACCCATAACTGAAAAATTAACAAATATATCGCAAGTTTGAGTTTCGGCTATTTTTTTGACTGTTTCCCAATCAACTTGTAAACCATATGGATCTAAGAAAACAAATGCTCGTTTATTTGATGAATATGTTATTTGAGGAAGTATCTCATCACACAGAATATTGTTGCAGTCACCCTGACAAGTGTGGATAGTATGATCTGGAAATTCATCACGTAAATTTTCCACACGTTCTACTCGCTGGGGATTAAGATCCATGAACCAATAAGCATCAAATTTAGGATCTGTCTGAATTGCACGTAAAGGAGAACCATCAATATAGCGCTGTTCGTCATTTTGGGCTTTAGGTCTAACAGAGCCTGCAAAAGCATCGATATAGTAATAAGCTTTTAGCCAACTTTCTTTTTGCTTATTCATGATATCGGAGTAGGCTTTGAGATATTTAGCCAGTAAATCTAGCTTCTCTTCTGACCATTGCCCAATAATGTCTTCACCTTCAGTACCAAATTTACTCATAACTGTATTTTCATCTTTAGTTAGCTGTAGCTAAACATTCCTTCTTTAAAGGATTAGACCTTTGAGACTTTGTCATTTTTAATGATTGCCATTGACTGATATGGTCGTACCAAGCTTTAGGCATTTCATCCCAAGTTCGATCATCAAGAAGTTTACCGCCAGATTTAGAGTGATGACCACCCCATTGTTTAAAGAAGAAAGCAACATCAGCTTCTCTCGTCTGACGTAAGATATCTCTAACCCATTCGGGTTTTATGGGACGATGTTTATATCCAGATTCACCACCAACAATCACCCAATCAATACCTTCTAAATCGAGGCAAAGTGGACCTAGTAGAGGTTCACAAGAAAGAAATCGAACTTTTGAAGGTACTTGTCTCAAAGCTTCTATTCTATGAGCGTAGTCTTGATTTTCTACAGATACACCAACCCATATGTTGTCAGCCCACTCAAGTTTTGATGAAAGTTCTAATAAATTTTGTTCACGTTTAGTCAAAATCTGATAAACATGCCAAGGAGTTTCCCTCATAACTGTGAATATTTGCTGCAAATATTCAAAAGGTACATCTTTATGGAAAAGATCACTCATTGAGTTGACAAATATTCGGCTAGGAGTTCGCCATTTTCTAGGTTGATCAATCCTTTCAGGATACAACGTTAATTTGAATCCCTGAGGAAAAGTTTGGGAGAATCTCTCTGTTAAAGCTTCAGCATAGCAATAACGACAGCCTGGACTCACCTTACTACAACCAGTAGTGGGATTCCAAGTTTTATCAGTCCATTCAATACCAGTGTTGCTACTTGACATTTTTTTAGTATACATTAAAGGAATTAGATTCTTATTCTTTTAATGAGAATTTTGGATAAATTCAGGTTGTTTTCTATACACTACTACTTTGAATTAAGGTAACTTTCTGTTCAGCTTTTTCTAGATATTCACGGCAATATTGCGATCGCTTCATCCCTTCTTCGTAAAGAGATAGCATTTCATCTAGGGCGGCTTCCCCATCATCGAGAATTTCCACTATTTCTTCGAGACGCTGCATCTGTTCTTCAAAGCTTAAATCTGGTAGTTTCTTTGGTGATTTATTCTGGTCGGTCATATACTTTATCAATTACTCTTTATCAGTTACTTTTTCAATCTTGGCTTGGGCAATTTCCGAGCGCCGCACAATTTCCACTGTATCAAATACAGTGAGTGAATCATCATTGCTAAGCAGGCGATCGCCCGAGCGCAACAAAGCAAAACCACGCTGTAATGGTGATAGGGGATGTAGCGATCGCAGATGGGCGGTGATGCTTTCAAGTTTATTGGTGGTTTGGCGCAAATGACGAAGCAGAGACTTTTGCATAGTTTGATCAGCTTCGTCTAACTGTTGAGCGCGATCATGGAGGCGATCGCCAAAATTTTGAAATGCATAACTATTGATGAGTGCATTCAAACGTTGATCGTATTTCTGTATTTCTAATTGAACAATGCGATTTAGGCGATTTTCCCAAGCGGTAATCTGTTGCCATAGGGTTTCGCGATCGCATTGCGTTACCAGTTCCGCCGCCGCCGTTGGTGTAGCAGCCCGTAAATCTGCCACAAAATCAGCGATCGTAAAGTCGGTTTCATGTCCAACCGCAGAAATAACGGGAATCCGTGAATGAAAAATTGCCTCGGCAACTTGCCCTGTATTAAACGCCCAAAGATCCTCAATCGAGCCACCACCACGCCCCACGATCAACACATCGGCATCGGTATTTTGCAAAGCGGCGATCGCCGCTGCAATTTCTTCAGGTGCAGACTCCCCTTGCACTGTGGCTGGACATAAATAAACCTCGCAATGGGGTGATCGCCGCTTTAGCGTACTGAGAATATCTTGAATTACGGCTCCAGTCGGTGACGTGACCACCCCTATTTTCAAAGGAAAAGCAGGAATCTCTCGCTTGCGTTCTGGATCAAAATATCCGCGTTCCGCTAGATCTTCCTTCATCGCCGCAAAGGCTAGATATAAGTCACCTTGTCCTGCGGCAGTCATGCGATCGCAATCGATCTGATATTTACCACGGGTTGCATACACCGTTAGCCGACCTTGGACAACGACTTGCATTCCACTTTTGGGACGAAAGGCTATGGTACGGCTAGCCCACATCACACAATCGATCTGGGCTGACTCATCTTTGATCGTAAAATATCGATGTCCAGAGGCTGCGGTTGTGAAACCAGAAATTTCCCCCGTCACGCGCACAATTCCTATTTCATCCCGCAACAAAAGCGTAATTGCTTGCGTCAAATTTGATACAGTTATTGCATTTTTAGAACCGTTCATACAACCTACTGACCATGGGACATTCTTCTAAATAATATGAATATTTTTCCAAGTAATTGTTTAAATACAATTTCTATCTACCTGAAACATTCTATGTTGCTACTCGCTGTCTTGCCAGTGACATTATTGCCGGTCAACGTTGTCCAAGCCGAGGTTGCCGTCCCAGATAAACAGGGCAACTACTACAGAAATGAAACTAATGTAAAATCTCCAAGAGGAGATAGATATGGGACAGGATCGCTCTGGAGAGTAGTTGTTGAGGGGCTCAATTGTCGTAAAGAGCCAAGTATAGATAGTCCTGTTCAACGTACTTATGCTGCCAATGAAATTATAGAAGTACAAATCGGTCGGGGTGGGTCTGATGAAGTTTTAATAAATGCTCGTGATAAAAATGGAAGACCTTGGATGCAAGTTCGTTATAGACCTTCAACATCAGAAGCATGTTATGTGAGGGCAAATAGTAGATTTATTCAGCCCGTAAAGGAGTAATGCCAATTCACAAAGGTGTTGCAACACCTTTGTGAATTGAAACCAAAAGCCAGTAAGTTTTTTAATCAAGAAATGGCTACGCCATTTCTTGATTTGGTATAAAGCGATAAAATCGCAGAAGCGCTTTAATTTTTCGGCTTTATACCAAATCACAAAAGTATAGCCATTTCGTGTTTTAGTATTAGAGCGTATTTGCTCTAAATTTACAGTGCAATACCGTAGTATCATAGTAAACAGTTAAGAAAAATTTTTTAAACAAAAATTACGGTCTGTTGTGGAACTTTCTTTAAAGAGTGAATATGCAATTTTGGCTATGCTTGAGCTAGCTAATCATTTTGCGATCGATCAGCCTCTCCAGATTCGTCAAATTGCGAACCAACAAAATATTCCCGATCGCTATTTGGAACAGTTACTCGCGACTTTAAAGCGTCAAGGCTTAGTTAAGAGTCAACGGGGGGCTAAGGGTGGCTATATCCTTGCACGAGAGCCTTGGGAAATAAGTTTACTAGAAATCATTCGGGGAATTGAGGGATACGATACGATCGCGGAAAAAAGTAGTAAGTCAGGCAATGAAAGCGCGTCTCTTTCGGTAATCCATGAAGTATGGGAAGCCGCCCAAAAGTCAGCTTCTGCTGTGTTAGATGGCTGTACGCTCAAGGATTTATGCGATCGGCAACGCCAGCGTCAAATGGCTACAACTATGTATTACATCTAACTACCAAAAAACAAAATGGCTACGCAATTTTGTTTTTTTACCCTTACTGAGTTTGGGTTTTAATTCAACGTCAGTTCGATATAGCCATTTGCGGCGTGCTAAGCACGCTGCAAATGGCTATATCGAATTCACGTTATTTATCTACTGCGAAAGACTGCTCGCACGGGCAAGTGATCGGATACTTTCGCAAAATAGGTACGATCGCTATCAAAGCCCAGATCCTTTTGTGGATCGAGAATCTGAACTGATTGGGCTATGTATTCTTCTTCTGCTCCTTTAGGAGCTTTAGAAATTGCAATATGATCGATGACGCAACCAGTGCCTCGATTGGTATAGCGCGGACGACCATCAGGAGTTTTAGGCTGACCACGTCTTTTTAAGCAGTTCTCCTTTTTGCCCGTTTCAATATCTCTAGTCAAGAAAGTCAGTGGTGCATCCCGTAAGCCCCGATTTTGATCAGCCCAAGTTGGACTATTAAAATCACCGACTAGAATTAAATCGGGATCAGATTGCGGATTCTTTTGATAGTTATCTACTTCTTGGCGCAAGCGATCGCTTTGATTTTGGCGTAAGCGATCGGCCTCTTTGCCACCACCTCCCTTTTGATGTACAACCACTAAGGTGAAGTCAAAGTTCGCGCCTGTTTTCACAAAGGTCACAAGCGGCGATCGCAAAGTCCCTGTGATGTTTACTTTTTGCCATTCAGTCACCTTTTGAGCCGAGATCAAGTCTTTGCGATAGAACAGAGCCACTCTTTGTTTACTGCCCGTATCTCCTAAGACAAATTCCCATTGTTTACTTTTATTCAACTGCTCCTTAAGTTTTTCGGCTCCCAATGGACTAATTTCTTGTAAGCCGATCGCATCAAAATTACGTTCGATAATCTGGCTGACTGCTTCTAGTTTTGGATTGTTTGTTCCATCAAAATTGCCTAGATTGAAAGTACCAATTCGCACTTGATCAGGTACATTTGCCGTGGCAAAGGGATTAGAGCAACCTGCGATCGCGAAGGCGGATATGCCGATCAATTTGATCGATATCAACCTGATTAATGAGGACGTGATTGCCATAGAAAGATATCTCATATTAACTAACGACTGTTTCTAAAATTATTAATCATTTCAATTAACCACATCACTTCGGTTGGTCGCAGATCATTGGCAGATATTAAATGAGTCTCATCTTGGATATGTATTTTGACATTGGAATTGAGCGAGTTATCATCATTTTTTTCATTACTTAGCCACACCAACCAGCCAAATAGATTGTTGTTATATCTGTTTCGCATCATGATCCAATTTGGTTCAACATAAATGGAACTATTTCCAGTCTGTTGATCACGCCAATAGCATTTACCAAATATGTAGCGACTTAAGATGACTTCTTGCCCATTAATTTCAAACTTAGATGTGGTGAGAAGTTGTAAAAGCTTGCACAAAATCAATCCGACAATCGTTAATAGAATTACAACAACTATGGGGCTAAGTCTTGTGATAAGCAAGTAGGGGACAAATGTTGTAACAAAGAACAAAGTGATTAACGATATCATTCCTAGCAACAAAATTGCTGATGGCATCTTGTTAGGGATTAAAATCTGAAAATAATGTTCTGACTTTTCAACTTGAATGTTTGTGTTTTCTGGAGCATAGTTTCTAATGGTGTTCACCTTAACAGATTGAATACTCGGAACAACCTGCTCGACTCTTGATTGCCTTTTGGGTTTAGGGTGAACTAGCGCTTCTAAAGCCATTTGAGCCGATGCATAACGTTTTTTCAGTAATGGTTCTACTAAGGTCTGAATCCATTCCACAAAGTCAGGACTAGCACTGGTGCGATCGCGAAAAATTATTTTGGCTTCATCATCCTGTGGTAAATCCGCAGGTGATATCCCCGTCAACAAATAAATTAACGTTGCCCCTAACGCATAGAGATCAGAAGCTGCAACCGCCCGACCACCATACTGCTCCATTGGTGCATAGCCATAGGTTCCCACAACGGTAAAGGATTTACCTTCGGCGCTTGCTCTGTCTTGTACTGCACCAAAATCTACCAAGTAAATATTTGGAGTTTCGCCTTCACTTTTAGTTAAGATCAAGTTACTAGGTTTAATATCGCGATGGAGAACTTGAGGACTGAGTTCATGGAGATAGATGAGGATTTCTAAAATTGAGATCGCAATTTTCTTAACTTGTGACTCAGTAAATTTATGTCCTTTGGTAATATATTCTCGCAGCGAATCCCCTTGAATATATTCCTGTACCAATCCAAACCACAAAGAGCGATCGTCTATCGAAAAGTAATCGCGATATTTAGGAATACGTGGATGATTCAACTGTTTGAGAACATTGGCTTCCCTCTCAAATAGTTTCAAATCTTCCCATTGCACGTTACCTCCAAAAGCTAATAACTTAACCACCACCAATTCATTCTCTTTCTGCAAATCCTTAGCTAGCCAAGTCTCACGACCTGCATTTTGCCCAAGTTGACGCTCTAGCTGATAACGTTGATTAACAATCTCTTGAGGCTGAAGGATAGTCATATACTTTGCTCAGACAATTGGGGAGACTTAGAACCTTTTTAAGGATTGTCTAGATCCCCCCAGCCCCCCCTTGTAAAGGGGGGGGCTGGGGGGATCTCTTGAAGGCGTTAACCGCAGAAAGCAATTCTTAAATGGTTTCTTAATGGTGATTACAGCATTTTTTACTTTGACAAAAATACTTAGCAATATTTTTAATCATCTTATAATATAAACACAATGCCATTGAGGTAGAAAGTCATGACTTTCACAATTGATCCATCTATAGAACCTGTTGTACTGCCCGATCATACCCAACTGCCAGAGTCTGATGGTACATTTGTGAAGAATTTTCAAGAACATCCCCAAAGTATTCTCCTCACTGACTCTCTAGAACCTGTATTACACCAAATTCATCCTGACGGGCAATATGCGATCGGGCAAGATAGTGGCATCTATTGGCGGATGACTGAGCCTCCCGAAAAAGGCGCAGAGGCTCCCGACTGGTTTTATGTACCGAATGTACCGCCTTTGCTGAATGGGATTCCACGCAGGTCTTATGTCCTATGGCAAGAGTTTATCGCACCGTTAATTATTTTAGAATTTGTCTCTGGTAGTGGTAAAGAAGAAAGAGATAAAACTCCTTGGACTGGCAAATTTTTTATCTATGAGCAGGTAATTCGTCCCGCTTTTTATGGCATTTACGAAGTCCAAACTGCCAGCGTCGAGCTATATCGACTGGTCGAGAATAGATTTGAATTAGTAACAGCTAATGCCCGTGGACATTATCCAATTGAGCAACTTGGTGTAGAAATTGGCATTTGGCAGGGACTTTATCAAAATCTAGAATTACATTGGCTGCGTTGGTGGGATGCCCAAGGTAACTTGTTAATCACAGGCTCAGAACGTGCCGAGATCGAGAGTCAACGAGCTACCAAAGAATATCAACGCGCTGAGCGCTTTCTAGCACAACTTCGGGCTGCGGGGATTGAACCCGAATAAAAAAGCGTTGCAAAGCAACGCTTTTTTAACAGACTAGCTAAAGCACAAATTTACCGATCGCTACAGCCGCTCCATCCTCTTCCACAGTAGGCGCAACCCAATCCCCAAGAGGTTTTAAACCTTCAGGGGCATTACCCATAACTACGCCAATACCTGCGTATTCGATCATTTCTAAATCGTTGAAATTATCACCGATCGCTAAAACCTGCGATCGGTCAAATCCCAAGATATTCTCAGCTAAATGCTTAACCGCAGTTCCTTTATTGGCGATCGGATTAGTCGCTTCAAAGAAAGTAGCCACAGATTTAGTGAGATAGAGTTGTTGCGGTGTATAGCGATCTTTGAGAACTCGGAGCATTTCTGTCACCAGTTCCGCAGTATCACTCAAGGCAAGAATCTTGGTTGGTGGATGGTCAGTACTTTTACTAGTGAGGAATTCTCGCAAATCACCGACTACTGTGACTCCAACCTTAGAGCGTTCCGCATAGGCTTGAGTTTGGGCGGTCATTTTCCGCACGTAGAGTTCATCATTCACATAAATATGAATCGAAAGCTTGTCATTAGTTGCAAATTCTCCTAGATCATCGAGCAAAGAGAGCGCTTGTTCCAGTTCAACTGGCCAATGTCCAACTAATTCATCAGTTTTGGGATCTTTAATGAATGCGCCTTGGTAGGAAATCAATGGCATATCTGAAGCGATCAGTTCGTGGAATCGTACCGCCGAGCGATACATTCTACCCGTGGCGATCGCTACCTTTACACCTTTAGCCTGAGCCGCTTTTACCGCTTGCTTGACTGCATCATTGACCTGATTGGCATCACCACTAATCGTGCCATCGATATCTACCACGATCAGTTTAATGTCTTGCGCCATGAGTTTTTTGCTTTCTTTTTGCTTTGGATAAAAAAGTAGGGTCAATTCATGAATTGACCTTACTTTTTATAATATAGCTATAGCCACCTGTATCAGGACAAATCAAAACCCAAATAGTGTGAGGCGGCGCTTCGCGCCGCCTCACACTATTTGGGTTTTATGCCCTAACAAGAATGGCGACAGCTATACCTTGCTTGGTTTTCTGACTTGTAGTGTTTATAGCGATCGCCATTTCTTAACCACTTCAGCGCGAAGCGCTGACTTAAAACCCAAGAAACGAGTGGCGGCGCAAAGCGCCGCCACTCGTTTCTTGGGTTTTGGTTTGTACGAACTAACTTTTGCTTTGCTATAAAGCCTCGATAAGCTGTAACTAAAAAAAGCGTTGCTTCGCAACGCTTTTTTTAGTTTATTTGGTCTGTTCAGGACAAGCTACACCGCCAGAGATGTTGCGGCATTGTCCACGAATCTCTTCGAGCAGGCTTGGATTCAGTTGCTTAGACTTACTTAGAGCAAGCTCAAATTGATTCTTGGCGATCGGAATATTGCTGTCGCTTTGCATCCATAACACTTGTCCTTTTAGGTAATGTAGCTCTGGATTATTGGGAGCAGAGACAAGAGCTTTGTTTACTGCGTCTAGAGCAAGATCGGGCTTGCGAGCATCACGATAGGCTAGAGCTATGCCACGCCATTTCAGGTAATCAGGCGCTGCAAATTGCTTTAGGCTTTCCAAAGCTGTTTCAAGGTCGGACATAGGTAATACTGATGCAATTAGCATGTCAATATAGCCTTTGATCAAATTTAGCTCAGGGTCATTGGGGGAAATATCCTTGGCTTTTTGGATGTTGTCAAAAACGCTTTGCACTAGTGGCAAAGCCTTAGGCGCACTGGATAAGCCTTCAGTTTTGACAATATATCCTGCCTCAATCAAATCACTTGCAGCAAGGTAGATATAAGCTCTGAGGTTATCTTTACCCATCAAGGCCTTGGCATTAGTGCGAACGCGCTGTCCAGCCACGCGCATTCCTAAGTAGTCTTCGCTGGCATAGAAGGTAGAAGCGCGTAAAGCGAATAACAGTGGCTCGTTTGCTTCAGTTCTCACAGCTAAATCCAACTGCTTTAATGCAGCCGTATAATTTCCATCTTTGAACATTAATTCAAAGGCTTTCTGGGTTTCGCGACCGATCGCCCGAGCATTTTGGGAGCGGAATGGATCTGCGGCAAAGCTAGGCATCACTGTAGCGGCGGTGATCAGTGCTGTTAACAGAGATACGGATAAAAATTTCAAAGAGCGGTTCATAAATTTCCCCGAAAATATCAGGCTATAAGTAGTTAGCAAAGTTTAGATCGTATCTTTAGATATTCTGACAAATTCAACTCGGACTTAATCTAAATACTTAATCTAAATTTGGTCTGATGTTTTAAGTTGTCTGCAACATATTACGTTAATGCACTCAAGGACGATGGTAATTTACAAAAAGTTTCTTCTCAATATCTATATAGCAATCCTAAATGTGTTGTGAGAGTGCGCCCCTTCGGGGCGCACTCTCACAACACTCAAAATCTTACAAATCATTTAGGAGCGCTATAGCAATGTAAGAGATAGCTAGGACAAATCAAAACCCAAAATATGAGTGGCGGCGCGAAGCGCCGCCACTCATATTTTGGGTTTTAAGACTTACATTGCTATAAGACCAAAAAACAAGAAGACTTGGGTTTGGAGACCAAACCCCTTGTATCTAGGAAGAAAAGTAAAGGATAAAATCTTTACTCAAATCCGAAAAAGCAAAAGCAGAGATAAACTCGTTCAACCCCTAGGGACACCAAGCCCGTAATGTAGATA
>NZ_JAYGIF010000124.1:0-9525 GCF_034931345.1 Pseudanabaena sp. CCNP1317
TGTCAACCTTTTAGCTGGGTTGGTTGCTTATACATATCGAGAGACTAAACCTGCTTTAGATCTTCTCTTCAAAGGCTTGCCTGCTCTTCCTCCTGCCATCTTTTAGTGCGTCGAACTCACGTTAAATTACTATTGGGATTAAAGATATAGTTGCAAAAATCTGATACATTTGGCTTAATCTGAAAAATATTTTTAGGATCAGCGTCTGAGGTTGATGCCATGACTCAAAATCCACTAGTTGAACAAGCCAAACAAGGTAACGTTAATGCGATCGCCTCGCTCATGAATCGATTGCTTAAGTCTCAAGCAATGTTGGCAAACGTTGAGCGTGATGGCGATCGCTTAGAAATTTTGATTGAGTCGGATTTGCGATCGCTAGACGATGAGATGCGAATTCCTAATCGGCAAGTGCTAGTGGGAATGCTCAAAAAATGGTTCATCACCCTTGAAGTAAAAACAGTTTCTCGGATCACCGTGTCTTGGCAACAAACAGGATTTGATGAACCTGCATGGACAGAGGAAATTTACTTAGTTGAGCAGGAATCTCTGAATATTAGGGAAAATGGCGGAATCACTGAGACTAAACAAAGTCCTAGAATACCTCCTTTACCAGTATTCCCACCCAAATCTATGCTAGAGCGAAATGATCCCAGCGATCGCGCCAATAGAGAAACAAATTCCGTAGCATCTAGTCCCGATCTAGATGAAATGTTTGGAGAAACTAGTGTTCCCAAACAATTGCCAAATCTTAGTTCCACTAACTATCCCAATTCTGATTTAGATAATACGCGAACCTCTCAAGATTCAGAGTTACTATTTCTTTCTGATATCCCTGTAATTCCTGACTCCGAAGAAATCAGAGGTTCTCAAACTGAGGAGCAAACCTTCGCAAATAAAATTTCTTGGCAAGCTTTAATTAAAACCCCAATTTTTGCAATCCAATTTGCTCAATATTTAGTTGTTTGTGTGATTATTATTGCCACCTTGAGAGGAATTCATGCAGTCTTTGGCGGTAGCAAGGCTCCTAAAACTACATCTATGACACCCCAATTGGTGCATTATAGGTAGGACTTACGCACACCAAGAACTCAAGTTCTTGTCTAAAAGCTTAAGTCCACTGAAGTGGACTTAAGAATAATTTCAAGTAAACCCTTTCAACGGGGTTAATCTTTGAGCAGCGCACTTGAGCACAGGGCTGCTGCGTAAGCAAATCACCGTCAGAAAGCTTGTTTAGTAGGGATTATTGTGTCAACTCAATTCCATGTCTGTATTACTTTAGGAACTCGTCCAGAAGCAATTAAACTTGCCCCGATCATTCATCTATTTAGAAATAATCCTCAGTTTCAAACTTCAGTGATTCTAACTGGACAACATCGGGAAATGGTGGAACAAGTAATGCAATTGTTTGAACTCAAAGCAGATTATGATTTGGATATCATGCAGCCGAAGCAAACGCTTACCCAGATTACTTGCAATAGTTTGATCGGTTTAGAGAAGTTATACAAAGAAATTCAGCCAAATATTGTTTTAGTTCAAGGTGATACGACCACCGCCTTTGCTGCCGCTTTAGCCGCTTTTTACCAGCAAGTTCCTGTAGGTCATGTAGAAGCTGGACTCCGCACCGACAATCTATTTAATCCATTTCCTGAAGAAGCCAATCGTCGCTTAGTGTCGCAAATCGCTCAGCTTCATTTTGCCCCTACTTCAGCCTCAGTGGAGAATCTCAAAGTTTCTGGTGTCAAAACAGGCATTCACAATACAGGCAATACCGTAATTGATGCGCTGTTATACGTTTCAGAGCGATCGCCAAACTGTGAGATTAAAGGCTTAGATTGGAAGGCTCATCGCGTCATCTTAGCAACCGTTCATCGTCGGGAGAATTGGGGAGAACCCTTAGCCCAAATCATCCAAGCATGGTTACAGATCTTGGCGGATTTCCCTGATGTGGCTCTGGTGTTGCCGATGCATCTCAATCCTGTAGTAAGAGAACCTTTAATTGCGAAATTGGGCAATCATCCGCGCATTTTCTTAGTTGAGCCTCTGGACTATGAACAATTAGTTGGGGCTATGCAGCGCTGTTATTTGATCATGAGTGACTCAGGCGGCTTGCAAGAAGAAGCGCCCAGTCTCGGTAAACCTGTTTTAGTATTACGCTCTACCACTGAGCGTCCAGAGGCGGTTGCCGCAGGTACAAGCAAACTAGTCGGGACTGAAACTGCGGATATTGTGGCGGCAGCTTCCCAATTACTAGGCGATCGCCGTGCTTATGAGCAAATGGCAAATATTGCTAATCCCTTTGGCGATGGCAAATCCAGTCAGCGTATCCTAGATATAGTCCATTCATTTTTAAGCTAAGTAGGTCATAAAAGAAACCTGTAAAAGCCCAGATCCCCGACTTTTTTTGTGAATTTGCAAATTACCTTTGGTAGCTTAGAAAAAGTCGGGGATCTTAATCTCTGCTTTTTTAGTTTTTTATGCCTAGCTAATTACCAACAGATCAAATGTTATGAAACTTTCTAGACGTAAGATCCTAACTAGTTTTGGCATAGCAGCAAGTACACTCTTGCTGAGTAACTGTACGTCACGACCTATATCTAACCAACCCTTTCAGATTAAAACTGATACCAAGGTGTCGGATAGCCCTGAAGTACCATCGGTACGACTTGGTATTATTCCATCCATCGAAATCGCTCCTCTTTTAGTTGCCAAGAACAAAAAACTATTCGCTAAATATGGCATGACTAATGTGGAACTGGTTCCATTTCAATCGTGGAAAAGTATCTGCGATCGCACGGAAATAGGCACTAAGTTTGGCACAAATAATCAGGGTATTGATGGTGGACATTTTTATAGTCCTTTGCCAGAACTATTGAATGAGGGCTTGATTAATCGACATACAAGTAAAACTGCTATGTATGTGTTGATGCGTCTGCATACGCATGGCGGCTATATTGTTGTGTCTAAAAGACTTAAGCCCTTTGGCATTCAACTGAAACGAGCAACCTTTTCGCCTTGGCAAGATATTGCCAAATTGTTTGGGAAACCAATGAATGGAGCGATCGCAGAACTTGGTAGTAATTATGATCTATGGCTCAGATATTGGCTAGACTCAATGGATGTGATTCCTCAAAAGAGTATCGATATTCTGGAGATTCCATTTGATCAGATCATTCCCCAAGTAAAACAGAATAGAGCTGATCTACTTTGTTTAGATAGCTGGCATAGTCTGCAATTAATTGAAGCAAATCTAGCTGATCCTGCGATCGCGATCGGAGAAATCTGGCGTAATTATCCAGGGGAAATTCTTGCCATACGGGCTGATTGGGTTGATAAATATCCGATCGCTACTCAAGCTCTGATCCAAGCAATTATGGAAGCGCAGATCTGGTGTGATGATCCAGCCAATGCCCAAGAATTAGACACGATTTTAGCCTTGAGCTTCAATGATAGCCGCAATCTTATATCGCAGCCAATTAAGATATTTTCTCAGCTTTTTAAAAATAGTCCTAAACAAAAAATGAGAAGACTAAAAATAGATAACTCTAATCCCATCAAGTATTGGTCAAATGATGGGATTTCCGTTTCTTATCCTTACAAAAGTCATGATCTCTGGTTTCTCACTGAATATCGTCGATGGAATAATTTGCCTGCTGATTTTGAGACTAAAGAAATCATTGATGCCGTAAATCGTGAAGATCTTTGGAAAAATGCAGCTAAGGCGATCGGGGTTCCTGATACGAATATCCCTATTTCAACTTCAAGGGGAATAGAAACTTTTTTTGATGGTTTCAAGTTTGATCCTGAACGTCCCATAAAACAGGAAAGAGGGCTTGGAGACCAAGCCCCTACTATCAAAATGTAGGGGCTTGGTCTCCAAGCCCAAGTCTTTGTTTAGTACATCTATAACTCGTAACACAGAATACGGAAAAGGTTTATTATTTGTAACAAGATTATTAAATAAATCCAAAAATTTTGAATTCAAGTGCAATCAGGCTTCACTAAATTGGATAGATAGAAATAAGACATAGGATCGTAGGCAATGAAATTTGAGACACCCATCCAGCAAGCTTGTTACGAAAAGATTCAGCCTTGGCTAAAAGACTTATACAAAGATGTCTACTCGCCTCCCTACGATATGCCTGTGTTTGTGTTACCCCTTGGCTCAGCCACAGCCACAGTCGAAGTATTACCTTGGGGAAATACAGAAGCGATCATTTCTACTTGGTCCTATGTAGTAACTGGAGCAGAAATTACTCAAGATCTGATGAAATTCCTGCTTAAAAAAAATTCTGAGCTGCAATTTGGGGTGTTTAGTATTGATGACGATGGTGATATTCGTTTTCATACTACCTTAGTTGGCTCCACCTGCGATCGCGACGAATTACAAACCTCAGTATCCTCAGTTCTCCAGACTGCTGATAAATATGATGATGCGATCGTTGAGGCTTGGGGTGGAGAAAGAGCTTTAGAGCGAAGTCTCTAAAAATTGGTATTGCGATGCGAAGCGCCCGCAATACCAATGGTTTTGGTTTAAGTGCAAAGCCCTGTAATTATGCGGTAAACTCTTAAAGGTTTTAAGTAAATGGTAAGTTGCAGGCGTGAACTTTCAATCAGAAGCACAACAAGACTGTTATCACAAAGTAGCTGCTTGGCTACCAGATATTTGCGATCGCGTATCCAATCCTGTTACCCATAATCCCATTTTTAGTTTGCAGTTTGGTTCCGCAACTGTACTTGTGGAGATCAGACCGTTTCGTGATTCAGAATCTATCATTTATATTTGGGCTTATGTTGCGACAGATGTTGAAGTAAGTGATGACCTCATGCTCTATTTGCTCAAACAGAATGATGTTTTCCGCTTTGGCGGCTTTAGTATGGAAGATGAAGGGGATATCAGGTTTCATGTAACTTTACTGGGTGCGTCTTGCCAACAAAATGAATTTAAACTGTCTCTAACTGAGGTCTTAGAGAGCGCTGATCACTATGATGATCTAATCGTGCAGCGTTGGGGTGGTCGCAGAGCAGCAGATGCTTTATTTGACATTTAAGAAATTCAGTTAATGTTTGTACCTTTGTCTCAATCTAGACGCGATCGCCATCCCCAACATCTTGCTGAAGTTGTGGCAACTTCTACCACTGAATTTTTAGCTCAATGCCTTGAACCTGACAATCTTGATTTCCCTTTGATGCCAGCTTTTGGTAGTTGGGTAAAGTCACAACAGGATGAAAATAGCGATGTAATTGCCTATGGTGTGGTTTATCATGCGACGACAGCACCGATTGATTCTGTTCACCGTGCTGTGGCACTAGGACTAAGCCTACAAGAGTTACGCGAACAACAACCCCAAATTTTTGCTATGCTCCGTTCCGAAATCAAAGTTGTCCTACTGGGCTTTAGTTCCGTTGGTAATATCTATCAGCACTTACCTTCGCAACCACCCCAAATCCATCAAGCGGTTTATGGTTGTGAAGAATTAGAAATTGAGAACTTTACGGAAGAGTTAAACTTTTTAAGAACCTTAGTCCAAATGACGAATGCGCCTGTGGATGAGTTAATTGCCGCAGTATTACGTAATGTCTATCAAGTGAGAAAATGCGATCGCAATTGGTTAGTTCAGGCAGGTCGCAAGCTGAGCATTTTATTAAAGGATGACTACGATCGCCTTGGCGCAATCTTAGGACAAGTTCATCCATGACTAGGAAAAAGAAAACAGTTGTTTGTGGCGAAGCTTCGCCACAAACAACTGTTTTCTTTGCAAAAGAGTAGAGGTACCTTCATGTAATATTTCTTGATAAATCACTGATTCTTTCATGATGTCGCTCCTGAGTAATCTTTTGATGATTTCTTTGCTTAGGGCTATACCAGATATTATAGCGGTCGAGGCGGCGACGTTACTTTGGAGTTGTTTATCGGCAATATTTTCGATTTGCCTTGCCACTTGTCTTAAGGTTTCTTCGGGGGGCGCTGGTTTGGGATAGGGTGGCAAAGGGTAATAGTCCTTAGTCGGTCATGCGGAAGGGGATATTTTGATTGGGTTCGGTCTGAAATTCGATGTGTAGGATGATTGATTTCGGCTGATTCGAGAAATATTACGGAGTCGGCACGAATTGGCTCGACTGCGAGTTCGGATTGTTCGATTTTGGTTAGGGTGATGGGTTTGCCTAGTAGCCAACTGGCAAAATCAGTGGAGTAGCTTTCTGCGAGGAATTTACAAACGTTATCGATCATTGCGGGGGGTGATCATTTCACAAGAATTAAGTAGCTAGGCATAAGAAAACTTAAAAAGCTTAGGTTGAGATCCCCGACTTTTTTTGTGAATTTGCAAATAGCCTTTGCTAGCTTAGAAAAAGTCGGGGATCTGTGCATTTACAGGTTTCTTTTGACGATCTACTTATATCACCTAGTAGATAGTTTCGATTTTGGGTTGGTTATATTTTTTGTAACGAATACCTATTTCTCGGAATATCGCTTTATGCTGGCTGGTAGGTAACTGCGGGTTTTGATGTAAATGTGAGGATGTGGGCGATGAATAAGGTTGTTGGGATTGCGATGTTGACTTTTTTGGCTTGTGGGCAAGTGCAGATAGTGATGAGTGAAAGCATTCAAGCGCAAACAAATCAAGGTCGCAAAGCAAAAGCAGATCGGCTACTGCAACAAGGGATTCAGCAATATCAAATTAGCCAGTTTGAAGCCGCATTTCAGTCATGGCAGCAAGCATTGACAATTTATAGAGAAATCAAAGACCGTAGCGGAGAGGGAGCAGCGCTAGGAAATCTGGGACTCGCTTACTATTCCCTCGGCAAATATGACAAAGCGATCGAGTTCCATCTGCAAAGATTAGCGATCGCGCGGGAAATCAAAGACCGTAGCGGTGAGGGACAGTCGCTGGGAAATCTGGGAATTGTTTACTATTCCCTCGGCAAATATGACAAAGCGATCGAGTTCCATCTGCAAAGATTAGCAATCGCGCGGGAAATCAAAGACCGTAGCGGTGAGGGACAGTCACTGGGAAATCTGGGAATTGCTTACGATGCCCTCGGCAAATATGATAAAGCGATCGAGTTCCATCTGCAAGCTTTAGTAATCTTACGAGAAATTAAAGACCGTAACGGAGAGGGAGCAGCGCTAGGAAATCTGGGACTCGCTTACTATTCCCTCGGCAAATATGACAAAGCGATTGATTACCAACTGCAAAGATTAGCCATCTCAAGGGAAATCAAGGATAGACTAGGTGAAGGACAGTCGCTGGGGAATCTAGGTGTCGCTTACCAAGCCCTCGCTAAATATAACAAGGCGATTGACTACTTACAGAAAGTATTAGTGATCGTGCGGGAAATCAAAGACCGTAGCGGTGAGGGACAGTCGCTGGGAAATCTGGGACTTGTTTACTATTCCCTCGGCAAATATGACAAAGCGATCGAGTTCCATCTGCAAAGCTTAGCGATCGATCGAGAAATCAAAGACCGTCGTGGCGAAGGAATTTCTCTGGGAAATTTGGGGATTACTTACCAAGCTCTCGGCAAATATGACAAAGCGATCGAGTTCATTCAGCAAAGCTTAGCGATCACGCGGGAAATTAAAGACCGTCTCGGTGAGGGACAGTCACTGGGAAATCTGGGACTCGCTTACGATTCCCTCGGCAAATATGACAAAGCGATCGAGTTCCATCTGCAAAGTTCAGAAATCAAACGTGAAATCAAAGACCGTCTCGGTGAGGGAAATTCGCTGGGAAATCTGGGGAACGCATACTATTCCCTCGGCAAATATGACAAAGCGATCGAGTTTCATCAGCAAAGCTTAGCGATCGCGCGGGAAATCAAAGACCGTCGCGGTGAAGGAAATGCGCTCAATAATCTTGGGGTTGTTTTTAAAAACCTTAAGCAACCCGAACTCGCGATTCTCTTTTACAAACAATCGATCAACGTCCGCGAAGCAATCCGCAAAGATATCCGCAAACTCGATAAAGACATCCAAAAATCTTATTTAGAAACGGTCTCTAGCAGCTATAAACGCCTAGCCGACCTCCTGATTCAGCAAGGACGCATCATCGAAGCTCTGCAAGTCCTCGACCTCCTCAAAGTCCAAGAACTTGAAGACTATCTCAAAAACATCAAAGGCAGTGACAGATCGGCGCAAGGTGTCAGACTTTTATCACCAGAGAAAGCGATTAGCGATAAGCTATTAGCGGTTAGCTTTGACAATAGTCCTGAAATTAATAGCCAACTTGCTAAGCAGATCCAACAACTTCCCAAATCAGAAATCAACAAAGTACCCGACTATCTCCAAAAAATCCCTCAAGGCACAGCCTTACTTTATCCCTTGATTTTAGATGACAGACTCGAAATTATCCTCTTCACACCTAATACCATCCCCATCAGCCGCACCGTCAAAATCTCTCAAAAAGAACTAGAAACCCTAGTGATTGATTTTAGAGCGGGACTCCTTGATGCTGGCTCTGAAGATGTAAAAGAACCTGCGGCACAACTCTATCAATTGTTAATTAAACCCATCGAAATCGAACTCACCCAAGCCAAAGTCACCACCATTCTCTATGCACCCGATGGCATCTTGCGATATATTCCTATCGCCGCACTCTATGATGGAAAACAATGGTTAGCAGAGAAATATCGCATAAGTAATCTGATCGCCTATAGTCTCTTCGACTTTACCCCAAATCAAAAGATACAACCCAACATCCTTGCAGGAGCATTTGGTGGTAAAGCAGGAGAGAAGAAGTTTGGACAAACAGCTTTACCCGCAACCCTTAAGGAAGTCCAATCGATCGCCAATTCTTTTCAAAACTCAGTCACTTTAACCGAAGAAAACTTTAGCCGCCAAGCGATCGAGTCCAAATTCAAAAATCATAATATTCTGCATCTCGCCACCCATGCCGAATTTAATACTGGTGTACCAGATAACTCCTTCATCATCTTCGGCAATGGCGACAAAATCCGCTTAGGTGAAATCACCGATTGGCAAATTCCGAATATAGATTTGATAGTGCTGAGTGCTTGTCAGACTGGTGTTGGCAAACTTGGTGATGGCGTAGAAATCTTGGGATTTGGCTATCAAGTGCAGAAAGCTGGAGCAAAACAGGCGATCGCTTCTCTCTGGAAAGTCGATGATGCAGGTACACAAGCACTCATGACTGCTTTTTATGGTGAACTTCAAAAAGGTGATGTCACAGTTACGGAAGCATTACGTCGAGCGCAAGTTGCCTTGATCAAATCCACACAATACAATCATCCTAATTACTGGTCAGCATTCTTTGCGATCGGTAATGGACTGTAAACAGATATATAGCAACGCAAGAGATAGATAGGACAAATCAAAACCAAAAAGATGAGTGGCGGCGCTTCGCGCCGCCACTCATCTTTTTGGTTTTATTTCCTAAGCAACGCCAATTCAAGGATGAAATGCAACGGGTTCTGATGAAGCAAAGAATACTTCGTAAGGAGTACGATAGTCAAGTGATTTTCTGGGTCTGTGATTGATCAAATTCACTGCCTTCTGAAAGTCCTCTT
>NZ_JAYGIF010000125.1:0-8322 GCF_034931345.1 Pseudanabaena sp. CCNP1317
AATTAGCTACATCCAAACTGCATTGGGACTTTGCTAAGTGCATGACTGAGGCGAAGAAGTTTCAGATGCTTCAGCTTACCGAGCGATCGCTTAAACCCAAAGCCAATATTTTTGACTTTGCCAGTTCTTCTATTCCCATAATTCCCCATCAGTTTGACCAGATTGCAGCGCTCATTCGCGAATATCTCAAATCGGAATATCAAGTCACCCTGATTTCGGCGCAACCTTTGCGCGTAGCAACTTTACTCAAGGAGTATGACTGCATTGCTAACTTTGTCAGTGATTCTGATGATTTGCAGTCAATTGCACGGATTCAGAAAGCTGGTAAACCCGTCATTTTGAAATATTCGGGACTGATGGAGATGCAAGGCTTTGTTTTGCCTAGTTGTAATCTAGCTCTCTTGACCGATCGCGAGTTATTTGGACAGCAATTACTAGCCTCACCAACCTTTGTCCACCCCTCACGCATGAATGCGGCTAAGTCGGTTAATCCTGACGAGCTAAATGTGGGCGATTATGTCGTGCATCGTAAATATGGGATTGGCAAGTTTACGCGCTTTGAAACCATTGAAGTGAAGGGAGAAAAGCAACCGCATTACATCATTGAGTTTGCTGATGGTAAGACTGCGGTAGCGATCGCGCAGGAAAATGAGAAGATCCTCTCCCGCTATCGCAGTGCTTCTAATAAGCCGCCCAAGTTAAATAGCATCGCCAATACTAAGGCGTGGGATAACGCGCTAAGCAAATGCCAAAAGGAGATTTACAAGTTAGCAAGGGATTTACTGCAACTCTATGTCCGCCGCGCCAATTTAGTCGGCTATGCTTTTTCACCTGATACTGATTGGCAACAGGAGATGGAGGATTCTTTTCCCTATCAACTGACACCAGATCAGGTCAAAGCTGTTCAAGATGTAAAGCAAGACATGGAAAGCGATCGCCCAATGGATCGGCTGGTTTGCGGTGATGTCGGCTTTGGCAAAACAGAGGTGGCGGTAAGAGCAATTTTCAAAGCGGTTTGTGCGGGTAAACAAGTGGCTCTGTTAGCTCCGACCACGATTCTGGCGCAACAGCATTTTCATACGCTCCAAACTCGGTTTGCGGCTTATCCTTTCACTGTGGATATCGTAAATCGGTTTCGCCCTGCGAAGGAGCGCAAGCAGGTTTTACAAATGGTTGCGGATGGTCAGGTACAAGTCATTGTCGGTACGCATCAGCTTTTGTCGAAGGATGTTGAGTTTCACGATTTGGGTTTACTGGTGATTGATGAGGAGCAACGCTTTGGGACTTTGCAGAAGGAGAAAATCAAGGCGATGAAGGGGGATGTAGATTTATTAACTTTGAGTGCTACGCCGATTCCGCGTACTCTCTATGCAGCGCTTTCTGGGGTGCGGGAGATGAGTGTGATTGCCACTCCTCCTCCCTCAAGGCGATCAATTCAAACCCATCTGTCTGCCTATGATGCGTCACTTGTGAAAACGGCAATTCGCCATGAGTTAGACCGTGGTGGTCAGGTGTTTTATGTCGTGCCGCGCATTGAGGGGATTGAGGCGATCGCTGATTCTTTGCAGGTGATGTTACCGAAGGTGAGATTGGCGATCGCGCATGGACAGATGCAGGAGTCAGAGTTAGAGGCGGCGATGGTTGCTTTTAATAACAATGAGGCGGATATTCTCCTCTGTACCACGATTATTGAGTCGGGTTTAGATATTCCGCGTGTAAATACGATTGTGATTGAGGATGCTCATAAGTTGGGTTTGGCGCAACTTTATCAATTGCGTGGTC
The DNA here is from genome assembly GCF_034931345.1 of Pseudanabaena sp. CCNP1317. Taxonomy (NCBI): domain Bacteria; kingdom Bacillati; phylum Cyanobacteriota; class Cyanophyceae; order Pseudanabaenales; family Pseudanabaenaceae; genus Pseudanabaena; species Pseudanabaena sp. CCNP1317. Next base: position 1,783 of record NZ_JAYGIF010000125.1, read on the forward strand.
GCGTTGGTCGGGCAGGGATTCAGGCTCATGCCTATTTGCTGTATCCGCCTAACCTTGAGTTGACGGATTCAGCGAAGAGGAGATTGGATGCGATTCAGGAGTTTAGTCAGCTTGGTTCGGGTTATCAACTGGCGATGCGCGATATGGAGATTCGTGGGTTGGGGGATCTCTTGGGTGAGGAGCAGTCGGGTCAGGCGGATGTGATTGGCTTTGCGCTATATATGGATTTGCTTCAGGAATATATTAATGAGTTACGGGGGAAGATTTTGCCTGAAGTTGCGGATACGGAGCTTCAGTTGCCGCGTTTGGTTGCTTTTATTCCTGATAGTTACATAGAAGATAATGAGACGAAGATTAATGCTTATTTGACTTTGGCGAAGGTGAAGTCGAAGGAGGAGATTCTCAAGTTGGCTGCGGTTTGGGAGGGACTGTATGGGGCTTTGCCTGAAGAAACGCAGGTATTGCTTAGGGTGATGGAATTGAAGCTAGTGGCGCGTCAGGTTGGGGTGTTTCGCATTTATGCGTCAGAGGATGGGCGCGATTTGTTTCTGGAATCAAAGCTGACGGATTCGCTTTGGGAGTTACTTCATGCGAAGATCCCGATTGAGTTCTATTATCGTTTCTCTTTCGAGAAGGGTAAAATTAAGATCACGAGTTTGGCTCTTCTGCCTGGGGATAAGCAGGTGCATTTCTTGATTGAGTGGTTGGGCTGTTTTTTGAATTGAGTAGCGGCACTGATTACCGTTACTCACATCTTGGATTATTTAGAGAATACACTCTCTTCTAACGGTTTGCTGTAGCATTGGCTTGTGGCGGATCAATTCGATTGACCCAAAGCGCAGTTGGAATCATCGGTAGCATTGGCAGCAAACAAATCAACCATTGCTGTACAGTTAGGGGAGCCGTTGCAAATAGATTATTCATCACGCTCCATTGACTAAAAAGAACTTGAAGAAACATCGCGATCGCAATGCCGAGTATTAGGATTGGTGCTTTGGCGATCGCGGTAGTGCGACCAAGAAGATACTGGACAATATTTGTACCCAGTTGGCTAATGCTCATCAAATAGATAATTCGCGCCGCGACCAAGGCTTGAATTGCCATAGTTCTGGATACAGCCAAATCTCCCGTTGTGGACTTTGCCCATTCAAAAATCCCAAAGATCAAAATCCAATTGAAAATGGATACCACCAGAATGCGTCGTAACAATTTTGGAGTTAGTAAAGGTTCTTGAGGATCTTTGGGCAGCTGTTGCATCGTACCGCGAGATTTGGGTTCAAAGGCTAGGGGAACGGTCATCGTGATCGAATTGATCATGTTCAGCCAGAGAACTTGCAAGGATAAAATCGGCAGATCTCGCGACAACAAAGCACTAATTAAAATCGTCATCGATTCGCCGCCATTGACAGGCAATAGGAACGCGATCGCCTTTTGCAAATTTTGAAAAACAGTACGCCCTTCTTCCACAGCAGCTTCGATTGAAGCAAAATTATCATCGGTCAACAGCATATCCGCCGCTTCCCTTGCAACTTCCGTACCACCCTTACCCATTGCAATCCCGATATCCGCTTGTTTGAGTGCAGGCGCATCATTCACGCCATCGCCTGTCATCGCCACGATGTTGCCCTGAGCTTGCAGGGCTTCCACTAATTGCAGTTTTTGGGCAGGAGCAACCCTCGCAAAGACCGAACCCTCGGTCACGGCTTGCTCTATTTCCTGCTCATTCATTTGGGCTAATTGTTGCCCTCCAAAGGCAATCACCCCAGAGGCAGTTTGAATACCCATCCGTTGCGCGATCGCCCTTGCTGTCGCAATGTGATCACCCGTAATCATCTTGACGTGAATACCTGCGGACTGACAGGCATGAACCGCCGCGATCGCCTCGGGACGAGGCGGATCAATCATGCCCTGTAAGCCGAGAAAGACTAAATCAGTGGCAATATCCTCATGGTCAATTGCGTGTTGTGCTGTCGCTACTTTGTGGGCAAAGGCTAAAACTCGCAAACCATGCCCCGCCATTGCATCTACTTCTTGTTTAATTTGCACTTGGTCAAGGGCGATCGCATTGCCCTGTGCATCAAGCATTTGGTTACAGCGACTAAGCAGCGCCTCCACCGCACCTTTGACATAAATCATCCGAGGCTCAGTATTTTGTAGAGTCGCCATGTACTGATAATCGGACTCAAAGGGAATCGCGTCCAGTCTAGGCTTTGCCGCAGCCAGCCCTACCTGACTTAGCCCCACTTTTTCAGCTACTGTGATTAAGGCTCCTTCCGTTGGGTCGCCCACCACTGACCAATCTACTCCCGTTTGTTTTAGCTGGGAGTCATTACACAAAATCCCTGCCGTCAAGCAATCCAATAAAACAGGTGGGATTTGTTCACCCAAAGGAATATTTTGATTACTATCGTTGACTAGAGTAATGTCACCCTTTGGGCTATAACCACCACCACTTACACGATAATGCTGTCCACCCGCATAGATCGCTTGGACAGTCATCTGGTTTTCCGTTAATGTACCTGTCTTATCAGAACAAATGACTGTGGCACTACCTAGGGCTTCGACAGCAGGGAGTTTGCGAATAATCGCATTGCGCTTTGCCATGCGATTGACTCCGATCGCCAAAGTAATCGTCACAACCGCAGGCAGTCCTTCAGGAATCGCACTGACCGCCAATGCTACCGAAGCCTCAAACATTTCAATCCAAGATTTTCCCTGTCCTAGACCCACCACAAAGGTAAAAGCTGCCAAAGTCAAGATGGCGTATAGCAATTTATGGCTGAACTGTTCAAACTTGCGGGTCAAGGGCGTGTTGAGACTAACTCGATTTTCCATAGATTGCGAAATCTGTCCCACTTCCGTAGCACTGGCAGTTGCCACTACAAGCCCTTGTCCCTGTCCAAAGGTGACGAAACTGCCTGCATAAGCCATATTGCGCCGTTCGGCAAGGGGCGTATCTGTAGGAAGAACGTTGATAGATTTCTCCATCGGCACAGATTCTCCCGTTAGTGCAGATTCATCTACCTGTAAGTTCCGAACCCGCAGCAATCGTAAATCGGCTGGGACTTTATCCCCAGATGTCAGTAAAACCAAGTCCCCAGGCACTAGTTCTCGCGAGGGAATCCTGAGGGGCTGCCCTTCTCGCATTACGGTGGTTTCCGTGGTGACTGCCTTGGCAAGGGAGGCGATCGCCCCTTCTGCCTTGGCTTCTTGCAAATAGCCGATAATTGCATTGATCAGCGTGACTCCCCAGATTACGGCAGCATTAGTCCAAGAGCCTAGAAATGCTTTCACTATGCCAGCTAGGAGCAAAATATACAAAAGTGGCTGATTGAATTGCAACAAAAACCTTAACCATGCAGGTTTTCCTTGCTTAAGCTGCAATTCATTCCATCCGTACTGTTCATAATAGCGAGCTACATCTTCAGAGTTCAACCCAGTCTCTATATTGCCGCCAAAACTCTCTATGATTTCATGCTCTGAAAGCACATGATAAGCCGATGAGGGGTGCTGAACTTGCATTATATTTCCAATGGTTGAGGAGCTTATCTCTTATAACCTAAGCGATCGCTTGCCAGTATTTTGCATTTACAAATCTTTCCAAATGTCCCACATTTGTTGTGGCTACTACGACAATGCGATCGCCCTGTGATTCGGCAATTAGTGATGCTTGCGCGGCAAGGATGACATCGCCATCTAGTGCGTCTGGACTGGCTGTTGGCTTACCTGTCTGTCTTGCTTCTGCCCAAAATTCAGCAGCTTTCAGCATCGTTGCTGTGGTCAGGGGTAAATACTCTAAGCGATTTTTTAGCTGATCTAAACGCCTAATACCCGCTAGTTTGTTGGCTCTTAGCAATTCTCGCCTAACTTCGTAGTCGGTAATTTCAGGAACAATTAACCTATAACCCTTGGTAACTAATCTTTCTGACCAATAGCGACATTCTAGGGTAGCGGGTGTGGAGTTGGGGTTTGATAGAATGCCGAGTGGGGCTGAGTCGAGTAATACAATCATGCGGTGAGTGAGAGTGGACGCTCAGTTATCGATTCTTCGCCTAGTGCCTGTTGCAAATATTCCCATGTCTCTCGCTGTTCATCAGCATCATCTCGGCTATCCCATTCATCGAAAAGATCAATCAATGCTTTTGCCCTTGCTGCAACTTCTTCTGATGTCCTTGTTGGCAGTATGTAAACGCCTTCAGCATTAACGTAGGGCTGATTGGTGGGGATGGTTGGCTCTGGTTTGATTGTGGTAATGGATGAGTTGGGTTTGCCAAACCATTGCTGTAGCTGCGTAACCACTACTTCAGTAATCATGGCTTTGAGATCTTCTATGGTTAGATCTGTAATTCGTTTCTGGTTCATTTTACACCTCCTAAGAGATCTCAAGCGTTTACTAGCTATATATTACACCATATAAATCGCCGTTTTATGATGCGATCATCTCAGAGCTTATGCCAAAGCATATCCAGTATGCGCTCTCACTTGAGGCGGATGAAAAGCTAGGACAATATGATCTTTGGGAACTCCTGCTGCAACCAGTTCATCAGTAATGCCATCTTCGATCCCATCATAGTGAATCCAGATTTTGTCGTTACGAATTTCGGCATGAACAACACATCCATGTACTCGCCGACTGTTTTCCCATCCTTCACGCATCAGCATGAAGTGGTTGCGATCGCGGCTAACGACAACGTAAGCACTCACGTCTCCATAGCGATAGGGAAGATCGGCATAGTATTGGAGCAAAGTTTCTAGGGTTTTGCTCCATGAGTCTAGGGTGTTATCTGTGGTTGCCATTGAATTATGTCCTCACGATCTGGGTCAAAAACAATAAGACGAAAATCTGGTTCTTCTATTATAAGCTGTCCAGCTTCCTCTTGAAATATTGTCTCAAATGTACTGAGGCTAATCGCTAAGTACAAACAACGATCTGGTTCTCTTTTTTTGAGCGCTCTGGCATATAAAAAGAATTGTCCCCAAGCATTTTCCAAATCACGGATGGGAGAAGAACTCAGAAAACTTTTGATTTCAACGGCGATTTTTTGATTGTCTCGTTCGGCGGCGATTAGTTTTTCTGCACCCAAGTCAATATAGACAGAACGTGTTCCTATACTGAGAACAAGGGGATCGTCTGTGATCGTCCAACCGTCTTTGATGAGGGCATTACAAACATTATCGTGATAGATGTCTTTAGCGGGCATAAAGTGTTGCGCTGAGATTGCGTTGGTGTCATTGTAACGCTTTAACAGTCTCATTAAATGGCGATCGCTCTGCAAAACTTGACGGTTGATTAAAATGAAATTTGGGCTAATTTAGGGATCTACGATTTTAATTTTCAGAAAATCAACGGTGATCGCTTAAACAATGCGATACAATGTCGAAAAGTTGCAACAATTTGCCAAGTTTGTGTCTTCTGAGAATAATCCATCCCAGTTTGCCTTGACAATCTCCTTTACCGATCCAGAGTTGACTAATGCCGAGCGTGATGATGAGGTGGTGCAGCTACTAGAGGCATTAAACGATCGCAGTGATATTGACGCGGTGGATCGTGTACGCGATCCTAATCCACCAAAGGGTAATAAGAGCGTTGGTGGCTTTTTTGTGGGAATGCTGATGGCGGAAGTTAGTGCGGCAAATGCTAAAAAGGTTTTGGGTTTTTTGGTTAATCGCCTTGGCGATAAGCCGATCTCGTTTGAGGTTGAGGGGAATGGTAAAAAACTAAAAGTAAGTGCCAGTAGCCGTGAAGAGTTGGAGTTTGCGATGCAAAAAGCTAGAGAATTTATTGAGGCTTAGTCGTTATGGGACGATACGCGCTGTTAATTGGCATTAGTAACTACAATGCAGGGCTAACACCTTTACCCAGTGCGGTGAAGGATGTCGATGCTTTGCACCAAGTTTTACTCAATCCTGAGATTGGCGGCTTTGCAGAGTCCGATGTCAAGGTTTTGAGGGATGCCGAAAAGGGTGCGATCGAGACAGCAATTTATCACTTGTTTGCAAATAGAACCAATAACGACCTGTTGGTATTTTATTTTTCTGGACATGGTGTAACGGATAGTCGTAGTGACTTTTATCTGACAGGACTCTCGACAACTAAGGATGCTTTACCGCCGACAGGAGTTTCATCAAACTATGTGCATAATTTGATGAATCAGAGTCGATCTAAGCGTCAAGTTGTGATTTTGGACTGTTGCCATAGTGGGGCGTTTTCTAACCTGTATTATTCACGAGATGAGAAAGAGAAACGAAATTCAAGCAAAAACAGATCGTTAAGTTAAGAATGGAGAGATTTCCATCAATTAAAAGAAGAAAAAGCAATAGAAACAAGAATTAATGGCAAAAATGGACTTAAATGGCTACAAAGAGACAGATTAATCCTATGAGAGGTCAAAAACTAATCAAAAATACAGAAGTTAGCCTGAATTATGCATGACAAGGGGAACGAGAACAAGAAAAAGAGCCTAAAAGCTATTAGAATTAGGCTCTTCAGAATAATAATAGATGTATTTTCTCATGACAGAGTGTAATCAAGAAGCAAAG
>NZ_JAYGIF010000126.1:0-8194 GCF_034931345.1 Pseudanabaena sp. CCNP1317
ACTTCACAGAAGATTCGCGTGATATCCAAGTGCGATACGATACTGTTCATATTGCTGAGGCTTTTAGTTTGTCAAACCTAGTCTCAGCTTTTCTTTTGCTTTTGTCTACTCCGTCGAACTGACGTTATTTTAATTGATATCGATTTCTTTAAACGGGTTAATGATGTCTATGGACATGATGGCGGTGATATGGTGCTGGTTCATCTTGCTCAAATTCTGCAAACCAAAATGCGTCACATAGATTCAGCGAGTCGATGGGGCGGCGAAGAGTTTTTGATTTTATTACCTGATACAGTCCTCGATCAGGCTCATGAGATTGCCGAGCAATTACGCTCGTATGTGGAGACAAATCCCGCACCATCAAATATTCAAATCACAATCAGTTTAGGAATCGCCGTAATCAGTCAGCATGGCAATTCGTTGGAGAGCTTAATTACGGCGGCTGACCATGCTCTCTATGCAGCCAAGAAAAATGGACGTAACCAAGTAGCGATCGCCAACTAGAAATCAGAAGGAATAGACGGCACGAAGTGCCGTCTATTCCTTCTGATTTCGTTTAACGTCAGTTCGACAAAAGTGGAACGCTGAGATTGGGGCTTGGAGACCAAGCCCCTACATATGTGTAAATGTAGGGGCTTGGTCTCCAAGCCCTCTTTCTAACTTAACGCCAGTTCGACAAAAGCGAAAAATGGTAAGAATCGCTAAACGATTCTTACCATTTTTCGCCATTTGCGGCGTGCTTCGCACGCCGCAAATGGCTATATGGAACTCACGTTAAATTAAAATTTGGCTGGCTCTTGGTCTAAGAATAGAGAGAGTTCTTGATTTAATCGACCTGTACGCACAAACTCAGCATAGGTGTCAGCCTCGATCGCTAATAGTTCTTCACGCAATTGGTCAGTGATAAAAGTGATTAGATCAGGATATTCGCTTTGAAGCTGAACAACTTCCTCTTGGAGTCGAGTTAGCTCACCCTTGACCAAAGATACTTGATAGTTATAGAACTCGATCTCAACCCTTGGATGTTGCTCTATTTCGATCAACCGTTGCAAAACTCGCCTGAGCGCAGCTTGACGGGCTATGATTTCTAGATATCTTTGGCGCATTGGTTGCTTTTGGAGCAGATTTAGCTTTTGAAGAACAGGCTGAATCGTCAATCCTTGTACAAGCAAAGTAAATAGCACCGTTCCAAATACAGTTGCAATAACTAACTCTCTTCCTTCAAAGTTTTCAGGGACACTCAAGGCTAGGGCAATAGACACCGCGCCCCGCAGCCCTCCCCACCAAAGTACCGTTTGCTCGGCAATGGGAATTTCTGACTTCGCAAAGTGATTGCTCAATCCACTCAGACTATAAATAGCGATCGCCCTTGTGCCAATTACGGCGGCGATTGTCACGGCGATCGCGCCAATATTTTCACCTAGAATGGCAAAGCGGATCTGATCGCCAATTAATAGAAAGACAATGGAATTCACAAAAAAGGCTAAGAATTCCCAAAATTCACTGACAATGATTCTTGTACGAGGATTCATCCCAATTAGAGAACCAAAATTTCCTAAAATTAATCCCGTTGTGACTACTGCAATTACTCCTGAGCCGCCTAATTCTTCTGTAATCAAGTAAGTTCCATAGGCGATCACCAGAGTTAGTGACTGCTCAACTAAAGGCAGATCAAAACGCTGAGTCAAATAGGAAACGCCAAACCCGATTATTCCTCCAGTACCTAGCCCAATTCCTACTACCAAAACTAACTGAGTAAAAACTGCCTGAAATGTCAAATTTGCAGTTCCTTGGGAAAAGGCAATCAAAAAGCCAAAGGCAACTACTGCCATACCATCATTAAATAAGCTCTCACCTTCCATCAAAGTAGTTAGACGCTTACCCACGCCTAACTCTCGAAATAGAGCAGTAACTGAGACAGGATCGGTCGCTGACAGGCTAGCGCCAATTAGTAAAGCAGTTGGTAAAGCTATCTGAGCAAATTGATTGAGGCTGATGGCAATTCCTGCGATCGCAATGACAACTCCAAAAACTGCATAGAGACTAATCGGAATTAAATCCTGCTTTAACCGTGACCATTTCAAATTCCAAGCAGCTTCAAATAGCAAAGGTGGCAAGAAAATCAACAAAATCAATTGGGGCGAGAGATTAATCAATCGCACATCGGCTAATGCCAATCCTAGACCAACAATCACCAATAGTAATGTATAGGGAATTCGGCGAAACCAACTAAAAACTTGGGGCAAAGTTGCCACACTCAGCGAGACCGAAAGCACCAGTAAAAATTGTTTTAAATTTTCTGCGATCGCTGCATCTTTCAGCCCTGATTCAATCATTTTTATTTCTCCTTAGGTTTAGAGTAATCCAGAAAGATTTTTGAAAGCGCTGCTCCGCAGCGCTTTCAAAAATCTTTCTGGGTTTTAACTAAGCGCAAAGCGCTGTAACAGAGTAAAATTAGGTCTATAAATAACGAAGTTAACAACATGAAAACTCCATTATGCACCAAGCTAATATCTTTGTTTTTAGGCTTTTTGCCTTTTTTTATGGCGACAAGTATTAATGCTGGTGAGGAGGTTGTGCTAGAAAATGTGCCACAAAATATCTGTGGGAACTCTTTTAGAATTATTGGTGATGGTGAAAGTGCAGCAGAAGTTTTTAAACAACCACATTACTATGCAGATGAGCGTGGGGCTGAGGTCATTAAACTTGTACCTGCTGGGACTGAAGTTCTTTTTCAAGTCTCTGATAGAACTGGAGATTGGTCAGAAATTAGCCTGAAAGGAGGATTGGCAGGATGGGTTCGCAGTAGAGATTTGAGAGCAAGTTCCGATGGTAGTTTAGCATTTAACGGTAAGATGAGGGTCAAAACCTTAGATGGCTCAAATGTGAACATTCGAGAATTTCCCAGCTTGTCAGCCAAGAAAATTGGTTCTCTGGAAATAGATACTATTGTGACCTACAAAGGATTTGACGGCTATTGGACTAAGATAGTTGATGGAAAAGGTATTGAAGGTTTTGTGAGTTCTAAATTTTTAGTTTGTGCAGATTCTAATTTAAACTCACTCATTCATTAGGAAGATATTTGAGGAATTTTTTAGAATCTACAAATATTTTCAGATAGATATTCTAAACTAGAAGCGCGAAGATAATTATCTCATATCTTTATAGCTCTTTATAGCTATAGTCAGTAATGTTAAGACAAAAACAAAACCCAGTCGATAGTTGCGGCGCAAAGCGCCGCAGCTATCGAGATCACTTGAGTGGCTATAGTTTACTTTTATAAAGTGTTATTTGGAGAATTGTTCAAATCTGTTGTATTTTAACCTTAGATTAACCAGTTATGTCCAACAAGAACCACACACCATTATATATTCTGCTTATCAGCATTCATGGATTGATCAGAGGTCAGAATCTAGAATTGGGGCGAGATGCAGATACTGGAGGTCAAACAAAATATGTTGTGGAATTGGCTAAAGCTATTGCCAAACAGTCGAATGTAGAGCGTGTTGATTTGGTTACCAGACTGATTATTGATGATGCTGTAGATGCTGACTATGGCTTAGAGACTGAACCTTTAGCCGAAAATGCTCAGATCGTGCGAATTGAAGCAGGACCTGAAGGCTATATTCCCAAAGAAGAATTATGGAGTCATCTGGATGGCTTTACCGATCGCCTGTTTGCTTGGTTACTCAAACAGCCGCGTTTGCCCGATATCATTCATAGTCACTATGCCGATGCGGGATATGTGGGAGCGCGACTTTCCCATTTAACGGGTTTACCCCTAATCCATACGGGACATTCATTAGGGCGAGATAAGTTGCGAAGATTGCTGGGATCAGGAATACCCCTAGAACAGATCGAAGAACGCTATCATATGCTCCAGAGGGTCAGTGCTGAAGAAGACACCCTCAGTAATGCAGACTTAGTGATTACTAGCACGCGCAATGAAATTGAAGATCAGTATGAACTTTACGACTACTACACGCCCGAAAAAATGGCGATCATCCCCCCTGGGACGGATTTAGAGCAGTTTTATCCACCAACTGAAAATAATCAAGCGATCGCTTTTCAAGAGGTTCTCGCCAAGTTTCTCAATAATCCTGAAAAGCCAATCATTCTGGCTCTTTCTCGCCCCGATCAGCGTAAAAACATCGTTACACTTTTAGAAGCCTATGGTCAATCAACCCGTCTCCAAGAATTAGCTAATCTCGTAATTGTGGCAGGTAATCGACAGGATATTCGAGATCTAAATGAGGGGGCGCAAAGTGTTTTGACAGAATTATTGCTGGTAATGGATTGCTATGATCTGTATGGTCGAGTAGCTCTACCGAAGCACCATAGTTCTGGTGAAGTTGCGGATATTTATCGATTAGCGACTAAGTCTAAGGGTGTTTTTATCAATCCTGCTCTCACTGAGCCTTTTGGACTAACGCTATTAGAGGCGGCAGCGAGTGGATTGCCATTGGTTGCCACTGAAAATGGGGGGCCAGTGGATATTATTGGTAATTGTGAGAATGGATTATTAGTTGATCCTTTGAATGAGAAGGCGATCGCTGAGGCTTTATTGCAGATTCTCGAAGATGCAGATCTCTGGCAGCAATTTTCTGAAAATGGATTAAAAAATGTTGCCAAATTCTATTCATGGGAGTCTCATGCTCAAACCTATTTGCAAAAAGTTCAGCCTCTCGTACTGCAACAGGAACCTTTACCAAAGCCAACATTCTTGCCAAAAGCAGGACAATATCGTAAGCGGGCGATTTTCACGGCGATCGACAATACCTTATTGGGGGATGCGGAAGCATTGGCGCAATTTATCCAACTTGTTCGCCAACAACACAGAAAATTTCTGTTTGGTATCGCCACAGGTCGGCGTTTAGATTCAGTTCTCAAGATTTTAAAAAACTATGGAATTCCTACTCCCGATGTTCTAATTACCAGTTTAGGCACAGAGATTTACTACCCTCCTCGCTATAATGCGGATATTGCTTGGAATTACCATATCGATCATTGGTGGACACCACAAGTATTACGGCGCATTATCGATCCATTATCAGGGATCACCCCGCAGCCAAAGGAGCAGCAAAGTCGGTTTAAGGTTTCCTATTACTACGATGCCAATATTGCCCCATCAATGGAAGAGATTTTGACTCTATTGCGTCAACAGGAATTGTCGGTGAATACAACTCTCTCCTTTGGTCAATATCTGGACTTTGTACCTGCAAGGGCTTCTAAGGGGCTTGCTCTGCGCTATGTTGCTAGACAATGGAATATTCCGCTAGAGCAGGTTTTGGTGAATGGTGGATCAGGCGGTGATGAAGATATGCTACGTGGCAATACTTTGGGCGTGGTCGTTGATAATCGTCACCGTGAAGAATTGTTGGCTTTGAATGATAGCGATCGCGTTTATTTTGCCGAAAGCGCCCATGCTGGCGGTATTTTAGAGGCGATCGCCCATTATGATTTCTTTAATTTATAACCTGATGTTATATGGAACCCTCACCCCCCAGCCCCCTCTCCCATCAAGGGAGAGGAGCAAGACTAATTTCTTGTTCCCCTCTCCCCTTTTGGGAGAGGGGCTAGGGGTGAGGGTCTTGAAAACTTTTTACACCAACCAATACAATCTTGACCTATGCAGAAATTATTGATTTGTACTGACCTTGACCGCACGCTACTACCCAATGGAACTCAACCAGAATCCCCTGAAGCACGAGCCATATTCTCCCGTTTAGTCAGTCGCCCCGAAGTCTGTTTGGTATATGTAAGCGGTAGAAATCTCGCATTAGTTCAAGAAGCGATTCAGGAATATGATCTACCCACACCCAATTGGGTTGTTGGTGATGTCGGTAGTACGATCTACAAATTTGAGGGCGATCGCTGGAAATCTTGGCAAAACTGGACACAGCAGATTGCGGTTGATTGGCGAGGTTTAAACGCTGTAGATTTAGAGCCATGGTTTAGCGATTTAGAGGAAATATCGCATTTAGTTTTGCAAGAACCCGATCAACAAAGCCGTTTTAAACTGAGTTATTATCTGCCCTTGGATGTCGAAAAAGATGCTTTGCAGCAGTACATCAGCGATCGCCTTGAAGAACAAAATATTGTCGCAAGTTTGATCTATAGTGTTGATGAAGCTAAGGGAATTGGATTACTAGATATCTTGCCAGCCCATGCCACAAAACTCCATGCAGTGGAATTTTTGATGGATCAATTGGATTTTGATCACAGTAATACAGTCTTTGCAGGTGATAGTGGTAATGATCTACCATTACTGATTAGTCCTGTGCCTTCGATTTTGGTCGCCAATGCCCATGTCGATATAATTGCTCAATCTCAACAACAAGCAAAGGAACAAGGGAATATACACAATTTGTATTTAGCTCATGGTGGTTTTTTGGACATGAATGGGAATTATAGTGCAGGAATTTTGGAAGGAATTGTCCATTATTATCCAGACGCACAAAAATGGATAGAATGATGTGCCGCTCTAAGCGCAGCACATCATTCTATAGACAAATATATTTTAGAAAAATCCTATGTACGAACAGATTTCTCACTCACTTTTAAATTCTATCCTTGACGATTTAAAGCCTGAAATTCGCCGCCAAGATTTACGACATTTTTATACTCGACTTGGAGCGAATTTCTATGCAATCCATTCGCTTTTCTATACGCTGTATGGACATCGCGATGATTTTAAATTGCAAATGTTGCGCCTAGTAGAAACTATGGCAAAGGGCTATATCGATCGCTCTCCAGAATTAGAGCGTTTGGATATTCAGCGAGAACAGGATCATAACTGGTTTTTGTCGCAAAAATGGGTAGGGATGGCTCTCTATTCCAATGGATTTGCCGACAATTTACGGGATCTCGTCAGCAAAACCAGCTATTTTCAAGAATTAGGTATCAATATGGTGCATATTATGCCAATTTTGAAATGTCCTGAAGGTAAAAGTGATGGAGGCTACGCAATCAGTGATTTTCGACAAATTGACGATCGCGTTGGCGACTTAGAAGATGTGCGTCTGATTGCCGAAGATTTCCGTAAACGAGATATTTTGTTGGTTCTGGATATTGTTCTAAATCATACTTCTGACGAACATGAATGGGCTAAGAAAGCCATCAAAGGCGATAGTCGCTTTCAAGACTATTTCTACATTTATGAAGGGCGCGAAGTTCCTGATATGTTCGAGCAGAGTATGCCCGAAGTATTTCCTGAAACCGATCCAGGTAATTTCACTTGGAATCCTGAAATGGAAAAATGGGTGATGACAGTTTTTCATGATTATCAATGGGATTTGAACTATAGTAACCCTACGGTATTTATTGAGATGCTGGACATTATTCTGTTTTGGGCAAATCAAGGTGTGGATATTTTGCGGCTTGATGCGGTGGCTTTTTTGTGGAAGAAGATTGGCACTTCTTGTCAAAATGAACGCAAAGCCCACCTGATTTTGCAGTTAATGAAGGACTGCTGCCAAGTTTCTGCCCCTGGGGTGTTATTTATTGCGGAAGCGATCGTTGCACCTGTGGAAGTAATTAAGTATTTTGGAGAAGATGCGATCGCTGCCAAAGAATGTGAAATCGCCTATAACGCGACTTTAATGGCTCTACTCTGGGATAGCGTGGCAACTAAAAACACGAAACTCCTCAGTCAAGGGATCAAGAGCTTGCCCAATAAATTGGAACGAGCGACTTGGCTAAATTATGTCCGATGTCATGATGATATTGGTTTTGGATTTGACGATAACGATATTCGCTTAGCGGGTTACGAACCTCATTCCCACCGACGCTTTTTGATTGATTACTTTAGGGGTAAGTTTGACGGTTCGGCTAGGGGTTTAGAATTTATGCATAATGAAGCTACGGGAGATGGACGTGTCTGTGGGTCATTGGCTTCTCTAGTCGGTCTAGAATCAGCTCTAGAATCGGAAGATAAAAACTTGATTTCTGCTGCTATTAATCGAATTCTCTTACTGCATGGAATTATTCTATCCTTTGGGGGAATTCCTTTGATCTATAACGGTGATGCGATCGGTGTACTCAATGATTACAGCTTTAGCGAAGATCCTATACTTTAGACGGTCAGAACTTGAGCTTTGAGAAAATGGGATAATCGGCTAAAGAATTTAATACTGCCGCCAAAATTAATTCATGATTACAATCGAATTTTCAGAAGACGAGAAGAAAAAACTAC
>NZ_JAYGIF010000127.1:0-7132 GCF_034931345.1 Pseudanabaena sp. CCNP1317
TCTATTCCATTTCCCTTGGAAGGTGCTATTTTAATCCCTCTTGATTCGGTATAGCTCAAATGTATGACTGGTCTATATTTGAAGGCTATCTTGCAGGTTTTTACACGTATCCTGTAGCTACCCCTTTTACACCTCCTAAGAGATCTCAAGCGTTTACTAGCTATATATTACACCATATAAATCGCCGTTTTATGATGCGATCATCTCAGAGCTTATGCCAAAGCATATCCAGTATGCTCTCTCACTTGAGGCGGATGAAAAGCTAGGACAATATGATCTTTGGGAACTCCTGCGGCAACCAGTTCATCAGTGATGCCATCTTTGATACCATCATAATGAATCCAGATTTTGTCGTTACGAATTTCGGCATGAACAACGCATCCATGTACTCGCCGACTGTTTTCCCATGCTTCGCGCATCAGCATAAAGTGGTTGCGATCGCGGCTAACAACAACGTAAGCGCTCACATCTCCATAGCGATAGGGAAGATCGGCATAGTATTGGAGCAAAGTTTCTAGGGTTTTGCGCCATGAGTCTAGGGTGTTATCTGTGGTTGCCATTGAATTATCCAACCTTCTTTGATGAGGGCGTTACAGTTGCTTATAAGTTGTGTTCATTTTGGGTCAAATAGTGGGCTAGGTTTACGATAAGGCGGTGATACCTCTCTATGGAAATATTGCCGATCGCTCCAATTACGTTTTTATTAGGGATGACGGTTAGAAAGCTTAGTCGGATAACGGAAGGACTAGTTAAGCCGCTTAATTCAAAGTCAGCATCATTAGGAGAAATGATTTCGTCAAAATTAGGGATATATTGTTTTAGTTGGGTGCTTACTCCACAAACTAAAAGGTCTTGATATTTTGGCATTTTCCTGAGAATTAATGCAGGACGATTTTTAATAGCTCCATTGGATTGTGGAATAGGGGTGAGAATAATTTTACTTTCTTGCATAATTGTTGTTGTGTTCCTTGATTAGCTCTAATGGGTACTCAGGTTCATCTTCTCCATAACACTGTTCTAAATTCTGTAAAGAGAAGGATTCCAGATTATCTTCTTGTTGAGATAGGTTGCTATCAATGTTGATGGAATTAATGATTTGTTGCCAAAGTTCAACGGGGACAATTACATCGATTGTTTTGCCTTCAATGTTGGTGACGTAGCGGATACGGTTATCTGTTAGTGCGTTTGGTGTTGCGATCGCCATGATGATCATCCTCTTATCGTAGTTATATTTTATACCGCCGATCACTAAATCTACAAAGCGATCGCCTCTCATCAAACCCAAACAAAGCCCAATAATCGCGTTGGTACTAAACAATCGGCGATCGCTAGGCTTTAGGATGCTGATTATGATGGTCATTCGCTGTCAATGTTACAGAAAATTGCTGGCGCTCTCAATCAGAAGGTTGAAATTAAGTTTTCAGTGATCGCACCTTGAGACGAGTTGGGTGTAATCGCTGTTTTAAGCTTTATTCATAGTTAGCCAGAATACGGCGAATTTCTGCGGCTGGGATATTTGACTGCTCTGATTTTGAGTAAATCGTAACTAGAAAAACTGATGTAGCTGTTTTGACGTAGTAAATGACTCTGTAACCCGCACTTTTACCTTTTTTGTTGTCTCGATTCTTAATCCGCAATTTGAAAACTGTGTAGCCAACGTTAGCAATTTGATCACCTTGAAAGTTTCCTGCTTGAAGATCGTCAAGAATCGGTTGTAAATCGGCGCGAATGTTACGATATTTTTTCGATAAATTGCGGAGTTTATTTTTAAACTCTTCTGAGAATTTAAGCTCAACTAATGGATCAATCGACATCAATCCCATCCCACAGTTCTGAAATTGGTTTGGTTCTGCCATTCATTACATCATCCCAACCACGCCGAAAACTTTCTATCGCAGGTTCGAGTTCTTGTGCGGTTTCTTGTAAAGGGAGGTTTTGAGTTTTTTGTTGAGTTACGGCAATATCTCGATCTAATAGTTCTCGCAGTTTGATTTTCTCGCGCAGTTCTAGGGAACTCATCATTTCAATGAGAGCTTTAAAAGGAAGAGATAAATTTACTTTTACTTGTGTACGTTTCATACTTGGTTTAGATTGATGCTGGATGATTTGATCGCAGTTTGATGATGTTTGTAGTTTTGGTATTCATAGGCTGTGCTGTCATTCCCATTTCTTCCTTTAATCAACGAAATATCCTTGTTTATTAATGGTTCGCCATTTTTCATCGCCCCATAACTTTTTGTATTTCACTTTTGTATATCCCTTAGAGAACGGCTGAACCTCAAGAAATTTTGGTTTAATAATAATTTTCCCGCATCCGTCGATAAAACCCCATTTTTTATTGGACTCAAAAGCCGCCAAGCCTTCACTGAAGCTAACGAAACGATTATTAAAAATTACTTGTCGCTTTTCATTGACTAATTCTTTTGAAATGAAGTTGCCCTTCTCATCAATAAATCCGCTAGAATTGCCTACCATTGCTAATCCATTTATAAAACCACCTATTTCTTGATAAGAAGGTTCAACAATTAGCTCCCCATCTGTATTTATTAAACCACACTTCTTTTGATTACCTGATATAATTAGCACCTTTGCTAAACCGTTGTAGAATTGATCTATATGATTGAACTGAGGTTCAACAATTATTTTCCCATACTTATTAATTAGCCCATATAATTCGACTCGATTTATTGAGTCAATAGATACTTTAGCTAAATCATCGCAGAATTCATAAATAGCTTTAAACCGAGGTTCAACAATTATCTTTCCAGACTTATCAATTAATCCACACAATCCTCTAGTAGATACTTTTGCTAAACCATCGCAGAATTCATAAATCTTACTAAACCGAGGTTCAACAATTATCTTTCCAGACTTGTCAATCAGTCCGTAATTTCCATCAAAAAATTTTGCTAATCCATCTTCAAAACTCCAAATACTAGAGCAAGTAAGTTTTGGTGCTATCACAAATTCTCCTGTTTGATCAATAGCTCCCCATTTGCCTTTAAATTTTACTATCGCCAAGCCTTCTGAAAATGGCAAAGCTTTGTCAAATAACAATTCAGTAATAGCCTGACCCGATTGATCTTGATAACTAAAGTATCCACTAGGGTAACCATCTTTCCTTTTAACCTCTATAGGTTCAATAAGAGACTGACTTATAATTTCAGATATTACTGAATTTTCCTGTTTTACAACTGGCTTGACTTGGTTATTTGTGACACTTCGATTTTTAGGCTTACCACTAAGTACTTGCAAAATTTCTGAAGCTGATTGATAGCGGGAATTTATACCTATTTCCACCATTTTATCTAGCAGAGTTCCCAATGGCTGGCTTATAGGATTTAGCAAATAATCGCGCCATATCCATCTGTGTTCACCATCATCAAACAAATCAGATGGCTCAATACCTGAAAGAAGATGTAAACAAGTCACTCCTAAAGAATACAGATCGCTATTAAAATTAGTTTTACCCTTAAGTTGTTCTGGAGCAGCGTATCCCAACGTACCTACAACCGATATACCAGTTTTAAACAATGTACTGCCAGTAACCAGCTTTACTATCCCAAAATCAACCAAAAACAACTTTCCATCATTACGTCTAATAATATTCTCTGGCTTAATATCCCGATGAATCACCTGATTATCATGGATATATTGCAACACAGGCAACAACCCCACCAACAACTCCCGAATTTTCGCCTCACTAAAAGCTCCATCTTTCTCCAACTCCTCCGCCAAATTCCCCCCCTTCACATATTCCTGCACCAAATACAACCGCCCATCCTGTTCCAAATGCGCCAACAATTCAGGAATCTGCGGATGCTTACCCAAAATATTTAGCTGCACCGCCTCCTGCTCAAAAAGCTCAGTCGCCTTTTGTAAACCACTAGCACCTTGAATCTGCGGACTAAACTGCTTAATCACACAAGCAGGCTTATTCGGCAAATCTTGATCCACCGCCAAAAACGTCTTACCAAAACCACCCTGCCCAATTTGACGCACCGCCCGATAACGCTCCCGCAGCAACAACTTAGCCCCACAGGACTGACAAAAAGTTACATCTGGATTTTGAGGCTGAGAGCAAACAGGATTAAGGCAATAACTCATGATCGCGGCTGATGCTGTTGAGATTTAGAGACAAAATGATTATAACTGAAATAGTCGTTATGGGGCTGGTTACAAGCATCTTGCTATAATAGCCGCATAACCTAAACTCACCAAAAACTTCTATGCTCTCTCAACAGCTTGAAGACAAATCTCAACATCTGGAAACTAGAGTAGCCGCATTAGAAACAGAACTCGCGCAAATGCGACAAATACTATCTGTATTTGTTCAGAAAAAAACACCTTGGTGGTTAAAAGTCGCAGGTAGCTTTGAAAACGATCCTACCTTTGACGAAGCAAATCGCCTCGGTCAAGAATGGCGCAAATCTGCCGAATAGTTCTCTATAGACAACTGGTCATGTGCTTTGAGATTTGTGATGTGCTGGGATTAGGAACGATCGCTTCACTGGTCTTCATTGGCATGAAATTACGAAGATGTATAATATGACGATATTTATCATCGGTGAAAAATATGACTACACTCCTGCAACAAGCGATCGCTGAAATCGAACAACTCCCTCCAGAACAACAAGATGCGATCGCTAGTCGTTTTCTAGATGAGATACGAGACGAACAAGAATGGCAAATCCGCTTTGCAAACACCACCAACGATCAATGGGATTTCATGGCAGAAATGGTACGTCAAGAAATTGCTTAAAAGAATGTAATTTGGCTTATGCCTGACAACATCGACTACCTCCAAGGCATCATCGAACGCCTCACCTTTCACTCCGAAGAGACAGGCTATACCGTAGCGCGGCTAAAAGTACCCAAGGCTCAAGACCTAATCACCGTAGTCGGTAACTTTGCCAATATCCAAGCAGGACAGACTTTAGCCCTAGAAGGTACATGGCGATCGCTACCGATACACATCTCGTCGATGACCAACCTTAACAACTGTCACAATCAACCGCCGATCCTGTATTTCATAGACAACACGATAGTTACTCAAAACCCGAATTCTATATAAATTACTTTCTCCCTTTAGCTTTTTGCAACCATCAGGGCGAGGATTATCCGCAAGCAACTCAACTTCCGAAATAATAGCCTTGCGTGTAACCTCATCCAACTTGCGAACTTCTCGCAAAGCAGAAGGCTTAAACCCAACTTCGTATGACATCTAACTAATTCCTAATTCCCTTTTTACATCCATCAAAGGGATAAAGCCATCTTCAAGTAAAGCAATTCTAGCATCGGCAAGATCTTCAGCATCTTCCACTTCCTCTAACCAATCGCGTCTCAGCATCAACACCTTGAGAATATAATCTGGGAGAGACACATTTAGCCTTGTAGCTTCCAAAGACAACTCTTGATCTAATGGATTAGGTAAATCTAGCTTGATATTCATACACTTAGAATTTAACTTAGTATATTTTGCAATACAAATTTAAAATGATTATACCTTGGATTGTCTGTAACATAATCGTTTGCGCTGGGTAATTTGAGCGATCGCCAATCAATTGTAGCATCACAACATTTTAGCTAATAATGGTAAAGCGATCGCTACATTTATCCGTCCCTTTGGCTTATGCCTGACAACACCGACTACCTCCAAGGCATCATCGAACGCCTCACCTTTCACTCCGAAGATACAGGCTATACCGTGGCGCGGCTAAAAGTACCCAAGGCTCAAGACCTAATCACCGTAGTCGGTAACTTTGCCAATATCCAAGCAGGACAGACTCTCGCCCTAGAAGGCACATGGCGATCGCATCCCAAGTTTGGCGACCAATTCCAAGTCACTCAATACCGTGAAACTAAACCCGCCACAATTACGGGAATTGAGAAATATCTTGGCAGTGGTCTGATTAAAGGCGTGGGACCAGTCACCGCTAAACGCATCGTCACTCATTTTGGCTTAGATACCCTTGACATCATTGAAAATGAGATTGACCGTCTCATTGAAGTTCCTGGTATTGCCAAGAAACGGGTGAAGATGATCAAAACTGCTTGGGAAACCCAAAAGGCGATTAAGGAGGTGATGGTATTTCTGCAAGGACATGGAGTATCCACCACCTATGCGGTCAAGATTTTCAAGCACTATGGTAATGATTCCATTCAGACAGTTTCCGAAAATCCCTATCAACTGGCTACGGATATCTATGGCATTGGTTTCTTTACTGCCGATCAGATCGCTCGGAATATCGGCATTGAAGTTAGTTCAGAGTTTCGCAGCATTGCGGGTATCTTCCACTGTTTAGGGGAAGCTGCTGAAGATGGTCATTGCTACTTACCACGCCCTGAACTAGAAGAGAAAGCAAGCAAACTACTTGCCCTCGAAGACTATCAACCAAATCCTGAAACTATCTCTAAAATTGTTCTAAGTCTCTCTATCAATGATCGCTTAGTGATGCAGGGATTAGAAGGAGAGTTCATCTGCTATAAACCTACTTACTTCCACACGGAACAAAATCTTGCTGAACGGGTTTATCAACTATTGCAACACAAACATCATCCAGATCCTGAACGGGTCAATGCTTGGATCGATCGCTACACCACCCAAAGAAATATCCAACTCTCGCCCAAACAACGCGAAGCCGTGGAGATGGCGGCAACTTCATCGATGTTAATTCTCACAGGTGGACCGGGGACAGGGAAAACTACCACCACCCGCACGATTGTCGCGCTCTGGAAAGCGATGGGGAAGGAGATTTCTCTCGCTTCACCAACGGGGCGGGCGGCTCAACGATTACAGGAAGTCACAGGCTGTGAGGCTAAAACAATTCACCGTTTTCTAGAGTTTGACCCGAAATCAATGGGCTTTAAACGCAATCAGGAATATCCTCTAACGGCTCAAGCGATCGGTATTGATGAAGCATCAATGCTGGATCTGTTTCTTGCCTTTTCTCTGGTGAAGGCGATTCCCTTGGGCGCTCAACTACTTCTTGTTGGCGATACCGATCGGGTGCGACCTCAATACAATACAATTATTAGACAGCAGCAGGAAACCCATACTGATTGAGATTGTCCCAGAATTGCTCCCAACGAGTAGAAGTTAAAACTAAAGCTCTTAAACTCAAAATTATGC
>NZ_JAYGIF010000128.1:0-6379 GCF_034931345.1 Pseudanabaena sp. CCNP1317
CTGCTTGTCTCACCAGCAGTATTCCACCTTCACTACTCAATTGTTCGCCACTAAACTTTACTTCTAGTCGCTTTTTTTTATAAAATTCGATCTTTGCTTCTTGATTACACTCTGTCATGAGAAAATATATCTATTATTATTCTGAAGAGCCTAATTCTAATAGCTTTTAGGCTCTTTTTCTTGTTCTCGTTCCCCTTGTCATGCATAATTCAGGTTAGATTGCTCTAATAGCTAGGGTAAATTTACCCTAGCTAAAGGCTATTTGGAATAATGAGGTCTATGATTTGATGGCGATTTTTGCGGTAAATTTGGAAATCGCTATCGAGGGTAAATACGGAACTATTGCTTTGCAATTCTGCCATTCTAACGAGACAGGCATCTGCCAATGAGACTGGGACGGATTTATAGATTGTTAATAGTCGTTGAATTTCTATCAACTCGTTTTCTAAGTCAAAATCTATAATGATGACTCGACGCTCAAGAAGTTTGAGAATTGTTTCTTGACCACCGTGAGTATTACGAAGCAGGAAAAAACTCTCTGTAATTACAGCTTCGCAGGTCAATAGAGGAGGCTTAATCATTGCCCACTGCTGCTTTGACCATTCATGATAATTATCTCTTTTGTTGATAAGTGCTACTAATGGACTCGTATCCAAAATAACTCTGGTTTTCATTACTCACCAAAGCCCTGAAAATATTCTTTGTTTGTCGATAGATCTGAGGCGGCTTCTAAACAGCCAACTAAATCTCCTGCTAGTTCCAAGGCACTTATTTCACGCTCTTTCTCGATTTCACCTATTTGATTTGCAGGATTTCTAATAGATTCTTGTGTGAGAAGATAAAAGAGAAAGTCATTAACAAATTTCAGGCTTTCGGGTGATAGTGCGTCAATGTATTGTTTAGCTTGATTTCTAATTTGGATACTATTCATCTTTGTATTCTCCCTGATGCGCTTCACCATAGCTTTATAATCTCATAGGTATTCTAGTTAGACAATTATGGCGATCGCAACGTTAATCAAAAGTATTCAGGACATCATGCGTAAGGATGTGGGTGTCGATGGTGACGCTCAGCGCATTAGCCAGATTGTGTGGTTGCTGTTTCTGAAGATTTTTGATGATAAGGAACAGGAGTGGGCATTTACAATTTCTGGCTACAAGTCGCCATTGCCTGAGCGGTTGCGGTGGTCTAACTGGGCAAAGAATCCTGAAGGGATAACAGGGGAAGAGTTACTTGATTTTGTAAACATTCAGCTTTTTCCTGAGTTGAAAAAGCTGGCGACGGCTGCGGGAGTGTCACCACATGGCAGGGTTGTGGGCGCAGTGTTTGAGGATGCCTATAACTATATGAAGTCGGGGACTCTGTTGCGGCAGGTGATTAATTGCATTCAGAGTGATGTGGACTTTAACTCATCGGGCGATCGCCATTTATTTAATGACATCTACGAAAAGATTTTGGCGGATCTGCAATCGGCAGGAAATGCGGGGGAATATTACACACCTCGCGCCGTGACGCAGTTTATGGTGGATATTCTCGATCCAAAATTGGGCGAAAAGTTGCTCGACCCTGCCTGTGGTACGGCGGGATTTTTGGTGAATGCGATCGAGCATCTCAAGGCGCAGGCAAAGACGGCTGAGGATTTACAAAACTTGCAAAAAAATATCAATGGGGTAGAGAAAAAGCCTTTGCCGCATATGTTGGCGATGACGAATGTGATGTTGCATGGGATTGATGTGCCGACGAATATTCGCCATGACAATACTTTGAAGCGTCCATTACGGGACTACACACCCAAGGATCGGGTGGATATTGTGATTACTAATCCACCGTTTGGGGGCATGGAGGAGGATGGCATTGAGAGCAATTTCCCGAAGAAGTACCAGACTCGCGAGACTGCCGATCTATTCATGGCGCTGATTATGCACTTACTCAAGCCTGAGACGGGACGGGCGGCGGTGGTTTTGCCCGATGGTTTCCTGTTTGGTGAGGGGACAAAAACGAATCTCAAGAAGGAATTGCTGGAGGAGTTTAATCTACATACGATTGTGCGCTTACCTAAGGGAGTGTTTAGTCCCTATACGGGCATTAATACGAATATTCTCTTTTTTGAAAAAGGTGAGCCGACTAAGGATGTCTGGTTTTTTGCACATCCCTATCCATCGGGTTACAAGTCCTATTCACGGTCGAAGCCGCTCACGATCGCGGAGTTCGATCGCGAAAAGAGTTGGTGGGGTGGCAAGTCTCGCAAGGGACGCAAGGTGAATGAATATGCGTGGAAGGTGTCGGTTGCCGAGATTGCGGCGCGTAACTATAATCTCGATTGCAAAAATCCCCATGAGGTAATGGTCTATCATGGTGAGCCTGATGAGTTGATGGCGGAATATTTGGAAATTGCTCAACAAATGAAGGCGGCGCAGGATGCACTCAAGCAAGAGCTAGTCAGTGCTTTGCAGCGTGGGGGCAGTTAATGGAATCAAATCGAGTTGAGTATAAGCGCGAACTGACCGATGGTTTTGAGCGTGAGGCGATCGCCTTTTTAAATTATCGAGATGGCGGCGTTATTTACATCGGTATTGATAAAGATGGCTCGATGGTGGGTGTTGCTGACTGTGATGCGGTGCAACTGGCGATTAAAGATCGGTTGAAAAATAATATTTTGCCGTCCTGTTTGGGACTGTTTGATGTAATTCATGAAGTCCGTGAGGAGCGGGACATTATCAAGGTGACTCTGGCTAGTGGCTCAGAGAAACCCTATTACTTGCGAAAGTATGGAATGTCTGAAAAGGGTTGCTTTGTCAGGATTGGTAGTGCATCGGAACCAATGTCAGGACGGATGATTGAGGATCTGTTTGCGAGGAGGACTCGTAACTCACTCGGTCGAATGCGATCGCCACAGCAAAGCCTTAATTTTGAGCAGTTACGGATTTATTACGAGGAAGCGGGGTTTACGCTAGGCGATCGCTTTGCGGCGAATTTGGAACTATTAACTGAGGATGGAACTTATAACTATGCTGCCTATTTGCTAAGCGATCGCAATGGGAATTCGGTACAGGTGGCGAAGTATCGTGGTTTAGATCGCTATGATTTGATTGATACCAATGAGTATGGGTATTGTTCGTTAATTAAAACTTGCAAACAGGTGCTAGATCGCTTAGAGGTTGAAAATCGCACGGCTACGAAAATTACAGGTAAAGAGAGAATCGAGCGGCGATTATGGAATGTCGTAGCGCTACGCGAGACGGTAATCAATGCGATTATTCACAATGATTTCACCAATGAGGCTGTGCCTAAGTTTGAGATTTTTGACGATCGCCTTGAGATTACGTCTGCGGGGTCAATTCCTGAAGGGGTGGAGCGTGAGGAGTTTTTTGCTGGTTATTCGATCCCGCGCAACAAGATTTTGATGCGTGTTTTCAAAGACCTTGATATTGTGGAATATCTGGGTTCTGGAATGCCGCGTATTTTGAAGGCATATCCAAGGGAGTCTTTTATTTTTACGGCTAATTTTATTCGCACGGTGTTTCCGATTTCGCAGGAGGCGCTAGAACTAGAACGGGGTGCGTCAATGCAGTTTGAGTCACGGCTAGAGTCACGGCTAGAGTCACGGCTAGAGTCACCATTAGCAGCTAAAGTGTTTTTGCATTTAGTACAGGATGCTGATAATAAGGCTGGCATGGCGAGAATGCTAGGTCATAAGACAATTTCTGGAGAACTGCATAAGCAGGTTAAACGTTTACTGGCACTCAATCTAATTGAAATGACGATTCCTGATAAGCCTAATAGCCGTTTGCAAAAGTATCGATTAACGGCAAGGGGTAAGGCTTGGCTAAATGGTGATAGATAAGTGTAGTTTTTGCTTAGTCAATTATTTCGAGTCATAATCAAGCTATAGCGCATAGGAGATCAAGTTAATGACTATGACGATCGCTGAAGTAAAACCAACATCTCAGTCTGTAAATCAAGTACCAGTAAAGAAATTGACCTTTGCGGAGTTTCTTGAGTTTAGTAGTGATACTGAGATTTTGTATGAACTAGAGAATGGAGAATTAATTGAGATGGCTTCGGAGAGTGAGATCAATCAACGTATTGCCATGTTCTTGGTTGCCTGTTTTTTACAGTTGGGGATTTCCTATGGGCGGCTAAGGATGAAGACGGAAATTGCGGTGCATAGCCGACGGGTGGGGGTGCGTGTACCTGATTTGGTGATTTTTTCGGAGGAGTTGGAAGCGGCGATGCAGGGGGCAACCCGATCGCTAGTTTTGATGGATATGCCACCACCGTTGTTAGTAGTGGAAATTGTTAGCCCCAATCAAGAGAGTCGGGACTATCGCTATAAGCGATCGGAGTATGCGGCGAGGGGAATTATGGAATATTGGATTGTTGACCCGATCGCTCAAAAGTTGACGATTTTGCAATGGGTTGAGGGGTTTTATGACGAGTTGGTGTTTACAGGAGAGACTGCGATCGCTTCGCCTTTATTGGGAGAGTTAGATTTAACTGCGGCGAAACTTTGGCAAAGCTAAGCTGTATATGTACATATTTCTGTACAATGATTTTAAGGAAAAAACTATGCAAGATAGAGCCAATCAGCTATGAATGCAGTTACATATACCCATGTCCGCAATAACTTAGCAACGATGATGGATCAGGTATGTGCTGATCACACGCCTGTGATCGTGACGCGCCAAAATCAGCAACCTGTGATCATGCTGTCTTTAGAAGACTACGAATCTTTGGTGGAAACTGCCTATTTGTTGCGTAGCCCTAAGAATGCAGAGAGATTAACTAAGGCGATCGCTCGACTAAATGCTGGTGAGGGACAGGTGCGGGAGTTGATCGAGTGACGGTTATTTTTGATGATGATGCTTGGGAAGATTATCTCTATTGGCAGCGTACCGATCCAAAGGTTTTAAAACGGATTAATGCTTTGATTAAGGAGATTCAGCGTAGTCCCTATGAGGGTGTTGGTAAGCCTGAGCCTCTGAAATATAATTTTGCTGGCTATTGGTCAAGGCGGATCAATGATGAGCATCGGCTTGTTTATCAGGTAAATGATAACGATGTGCTGATTGCTCAACTTCGATATCACTATTAGTGGATTTTGATGAATACAGGCGAACTTTTAGAAAAATATTTTGCTTTTGCTTTTGCTGCACCTGATGGGATTAAGAAACTGCGCGAGTTGATTTTGTCGTTGGCGATGCAGGGGAAGTTAGTGCCACAAGATGAGACTGATCGCCCTGCGAGTGAGCTATTAAAGGAGATTGCGGCGGAGAAAGGTCGATTGGTGAAGGATGGCAAGATTAAGGCTTCTAAGCCTTTGCCTGAAATTAAGCCTGATGATGTTCCCTATGATTTGCCGAAGGGTTGGGAATGGTGTCGATGGAACGATGTTGCCTTAAAAATCGGAGACATTGATCACAAAATGCCTAATGAAGTTGCTGAAGGAATCCCGTATATTTCCCCTAGAGATTTTTTTGGCAATAATGAAATAAACTTTGCTCAATCAAAAAAAATATCTGTACAAGACTTTGAATCTCTGAGATTAAAGATACAACCTGAAAAGTTTGATCTAATTTTCCCAAGATACGGGACTCTCGGAGTTAACAGATTTGTTTTAACAGATATAGATTTTTTAGCGTCCTACTCTTGTGCGGTAATTAAGAATCTTAATGGATTTATAGATCCAACGTATTCCTACTACTATTCAATATCTAAGTTAGTTCGCTCAGAAATAGAACGTTACACAAAAAAAACTACACAGGGAAATGTAGGGATACAGTCAATACAGATTTTTTTATACCCCCTTCCACCACTTGCAGAACAACGCCGAATTGTTGCCAAAATTGATGAATTGATGGTGCGATGTGATGAACTGGAAAAGCTAAAAACAGAACGCGATCGCAAACAAATCACCGTCCATAAAGCTGCTCTAAATCGTTTATTAACTGCCAAAGATCACAGCGATTTCCAAACCTCATGGCATTTCATCACCCAACATTTCAGCGAGCTTTATTCGGTCAAAGAAAATGTTGCGGAACTCCGCAAAGCTATACTCCAACTCGCTGTAATGGGTAAGCTAGCCCCCCAAGATCCTAGCGATCAGCCTGCTATTGAATTGTTAAAAGAGATCGGCGCAGAGAAAAACAGATTAGTTAAGGAAGGGAAGATAAAAAAGCCTAAATTATTACCTGTAATTGAGGATAAAGAAATATTCTTTGACCTGCCTATTAGTTGGAAATGGGTAAGACTCAGAAGTGTTGAACCAAAAGTGAAGAAACACCAAAAATGGATACACTACACCTATCAAAATAGTGATTTCAGCTTAAAATCACTATCCTCCTAAACCAATGTAAGTAGCTAATATTCTCACACATAA
>NZ_JAYGIF010000129.1:0-5845 GCF_034931345.1 Pseudanabaena sp. CCNP1317
GTCATTGGTGCTGTAATGCACAAGCTGTTACGACAGGTCTTTGGTGTTCTCAAGTCTCAGCGTTCTTTCGATCCTAATTTTGTTAAAATTCCCTCTTGACTTTTTGGTACTCAAGACAGTATCTACATCTTTGGATAGGTAGGGGCTTGGTCTCCAAGCCCCAATCTCAGCGTTCCACTAATTGCCCTAGATGTTATACTTTGACTTCAGCTTTCGGTTTTAGTGAGGAGCAGTCACTAAAAGTAATGGGGAAAGATTGGTGTAAATCCAACGCTGTCCCGCAACTGTGATTTTCTGTTAATCAGCAGAAAAAGTCAGAACGCCCGCCGAAGCTCATTTCAAATCCATAAATCTACATCTACGAGGTAATAGATGAAGTTAAAAGACAGTGACTGGCAAGGCAATTTTGGCTATTGGCAAAAAAGCTTTATTCACGCAAACTTGATGATGATCGGCTATTCGGCATGGCATGGCTTTTTGCAACATGGTCGAGGAGTCGTAGTTTGTGATATTGATCGCAGTGCGATCGCTCCCAGTAACACAGGTTTAGAAGTCACCCAATTCAAATCACAGTTTATTGCTGAACAAGAATTAATCTCTTCAATTCAAGCTTTTTCTCTCGATCAAGAATTAATTACTGTGCTTGTGCAAGCTGTGGGGAATTATGCCCCAAATAAAGAGATTGTTCTACTGATGAAAATGGAGCAGCATCTCGAGATCAATCTCTTCCAAAACCTGAAAATTTTTCCTCCCGACTGTTACGAGCAAGTCAGCCGCCGATGGGAAGAATTTCAGCCCTGCCTAGAAACATACATTAAATGAGCATAAAAACTGCCATTAACTAACTGATGTTACGTAGAACTTAGATGGTAGACCTCTTGCTGCTAGCGAAGCAGGGCAAGCACGGGGGCATTGCCCCTACCTAAAATTTAGAGGTTGCTGTAGGGGCTGTGCCCCCGTGCCAGCCCTAGACCTTTGCTATGACAGGAATTCCTTCCACGTAACATCAGTAACTAACCCATTTTTGGTGAGGGCGGCTTAGCCGCCCTCACCAAAAATGGGTTAGTTATTAAGTATTAAGTTCCAGCTTCCTAATGTGAAAACTGCTATATTAACTAATCTATGAACAATGTAATTCGCTACCAAAACGCTGCACTCCAGTACTACCGAGATCTGACAGGCTCTTCCTATCTTCACTATGGTTATTGGGAACCAATTCCATCGCCTACGGATGAGTTGACTGTCACCAAACTGCGTGCTGCCCAAGAAGCCTACGCAATACATCTTCTATCTTTTCTGCCAACCGATATTCATACAGTCTTAGATGTCGGCTGTGGCAATGGTGATAATGCCGTGGCGATGATTGAGAAGGGTTTGCAAGTTGAGGGATTGGCTCCTGACCCACTGCAACAAGCTAATTTCCTAGAACGCACCAAAGGAAAGGCTTTATTTCATATTGATATTTTCCAAGAATTTGTGAAAGCCCCTGCCAAGTATTCTTCACAGCTTACCTATGACCTAGTTCTATTTAGCGAAAGCACTCAATATATGTCACCAGAAATGATCGCCGAAGGTTCGGCTGTGGTGACAAAATCTGGCAGTTATGTCCTGTTAGCTGATATGTTGCGGAAAGATCCTGAATATAAGGAAGGGATGTTTTCCAACTGTTTGATTAATGCCGATCTGCATAAATCAATGGAGAAGGCTGGATTTAAGTTGATCAAGACGGATGATATTTCCGCACATATTGCTCCAACTCTAGATATTTGTGTGCAGAGCTTCCAAACCTTTGGAGTTTCCACAATGAAATATATAGGTAATCTAATTGCGATCGCCGTGCCTCCAATCTATAAAGTTCTGCGCTACTTTTTAGGCAAGTCAATCAAAAAGTTGATTACTGAAGGGCTACAAGCCTCTAATCTTTTTCATAAGCATCTGTGTTATGAAATCCAGCTTTGGCAAAAGGTCTAAATAAACAGTGGCGTTGCAAAGCAACGCCACTGTTTTATTTAGACTAAAAAACCCTACCTTTTGGGTAGGGTCGAATAATCGTTTTTACTTTGTCTCAAACATTTTGATCGGGAAAAATCAAGGTTTATAGATTCCCTAGCAACCAAATCAATCCATGTCCTGTAGCAGCTTCCGTAATGAGGAGAGATACGAAGCCAATCATGGCAAGTCTACCGTTTAGTAGCTCTGCGTAAGGAGTAAAGCCAGCCTTTGTGGTTTCTTCAACATACATCTTGGGTTCAATTGCGAAGTTGTTAAGTACACCGCGATCATCAACTCTGTAGCTATTAGTCATTGTTTTTTCCTCTGTTTGAAGTTCTTTTTACTTTGTCGAAAATATTCTGATTGGAAACAATCAAAATTTATAGATTCCCCAGCAACCAAATCAATCCATGCCCCGTAGCAGCTTCTGTAATAAGGAGAGAGACAAAACCAATCATGGCAAGTCTACCGTTTAGCAATTCAGCATAAGGAGTAAAGCCAGCCTTTGTGGTTTCTTCAACATACATCTTGGGTTCAATTGCGAAGTTGTTAAGTACACCGCGGTCATCGACTCTATAGCTGTTAGACATTGCTTTTTCCTTTGTTTGAATTCCTTATGTAAAGAAATATAACAAAGTATTTTAAGATGTGAATCTAGCTAAAGGTATGTATCACTTCTAAGCTGCACCTATACAAAGAGGTAGTCATCCTAACTAGTTAGTTCGGTAAGGTATTTACGTCGTGCTTCTCACGACGCAAATGTCGAAAAATGGTAAGAGTCGCTAAACGACTCTTACCATTTTTCGCTTATGTCGAATTGACGTTAAACTTAATCAAAATAATTAGCGATCGCGAGAAATCATGACAGGTTTACGCAGAATTATCTGTTCTACTCAAGGTGCAATTGATCTCCAAATTAATGGAGCATTGGGAATTCCTTTTAATGATTTAAATCGCGATCGCGCCGCTAAGTTACCAGAAATTTGTCGATTTCTCTATCAGCAGGGACTAGATGGATTTTTGCCCACCCTCGTTACTGCTGACCTTGAGCAGTTCCATCGATCACTATTTTTCCTATCTGAAGCGATCGCGTATCAAAAGCAACATCTCGATCCTCAAGAAGCCAAAATTTTAGGAGTCCATCTCGAAGGCCCTTTTCTACATCCCGATAAGCGGGGCGCACACCCACAACAACATCTATTAACGCTTAATCTCGATACATTACGGCAAGTATTAGGCGATTACACCAACATTATTAAACTAGTTACCCTCGCGCCCGAACTTGATCCGTCAGGGGAAACGATTCAATATTTACGCGATCGCCATATCATCGTCAGTTTAGGACACTCTACGGCTAATGCAGAACAAACGAGAACTGCGATCGCCCAAGGTGCAACGATGGTCACTCATGCCTTTAATGCCATGCCAAGTTTGCATCATCGTGATGTGGGTTTATTGGGCGAAGCGATTTTAAGCGATCATGTTTGGTGCGGATTAATCGCTGATGGCGTTCATGTGTCGCCCGAAATGATCAAACTACTCTATCGGATGAAAAAACAAATTTTTCTAGTCAGCGATGCCCTTGCTCCCTTGGGGTTGCCAGATGGCACTTATCCTTGGGACGATCGCCAAATTACGATTAAAAATGGTACAGCGCGATTACCCGATGGCACGCTTTCAGGTACGACGCTGCCTCTGATTAATGCTGTCAACAATCTGGTTCAGTGGAATGTTT
Source organism: Pseudanabaena sp. CCNP1317 (assembly GCF_034931345.1). Taxonomy (NCBI): domain Bacteria; kingdom Bacillati; phylum Cyanobacteriota; class Cyanophyceae; order Pseudanabaenales; family Pseudanabaenaceae; genus Pseudanabaena; species Pseudanabaena sp. CCNP1317. The sequence goes on from NZ_JAYGIF010000129.1 coordinate 3,728, forward strand.
GCACAGAATTGCAGGCAATTGATTTAGCGATCAATATGCCACGTCATGCGATGAATTTAGCGATCGATCCAGATGCGCCAGCAAGACTAACTTGGACTCAAGTTACTTACTCTTGCGCCTCAAGCATTCCCATACCAAACTATGAACCCGTCAGAAGCTACTTAGGTTGCGAAGTCAATTGATAGAGCTAAACCTCAGAAGCTAAACTTGCCTCGGATACAATATCAGTTCCCGACTTAACAGCACCATTAAGATGGCGATCGCTGGCAATATTTGTTTGAGGTTGGTGCATTTTTAAAATCATGGCAAGACTTTGCTTGAGCTTAGTTCTTGGCACAACTGCATCCACAAAACCATGATCGAGCAAATATTCTGACGATTGGAAACCATCGGGAATTTTTTGTTTCAGGGTTTGCTCAATAACACGACGACCAGTAAATCCAATTAACGCTTTCGGTTCCGCCAAAATAAGATCGCCAAGCATAGCAAAACTTGCGGTTACACCGCCCGTCGTGGGATTAGTCAAAACTGGGATATAAAGCAAATTAGCCTGACGATGACGCTCCAAAGCTGCCGAAGTCTTTGCCATCTGCATCAAGCTCAAAATTCCTTCCTGCATCCGCGCCCCACCAGAAGCACAAAAGATTAACGCAGGATAACGCTTTGCCGTCGCAGTTTCTAGCATACGGGTGATTTTTTCACCGACGACTGATCCCATACTGCCGCCCATAAAGCGGAAATCCATGACCGCAAGCGCCGCATCACAGCCATCGATCTTGCCAGTACCAGTGATCACCCCATCGCTTAAACCAGTTTTTTGTTTATATTCTTTGATGCGATCGATATAGGGCTTACGATCTTTAAAACCTAGAGGATCGCAGGAAGTTAAATCCGCATCCATCTCTTCCCATGTTCCTGTATCAATCAGTTGGGCTATGCGTTCATAGGCATTAACTTGATTATGATGACCACATTCTGGACAAACCATCAAATTGGTTTTTAAATCCTTGACATAGGTCAAAGTGCCACAACTAGAACATTTGTGCCACAAGCCATCAGGAATTTCACGTTCTTGAGACTCTTGATTGAGATTAGGAGTTTTGCGGCGATATGCTTCACCTGCGCGTGAGCGAGTTTCAGCAAACCAATCAAACAGTGACATAACGGCTCACAGTTTACAGAATAAGCTTTTATACCAAATCACAGAATAGCTACGCCATTTTGTGATTTTAAAACCATTACTGGGTTTATTTTTAATTCACAAAGGGAGGAAACACTTTTGTGAATTGGTATTAGTTGCTAATGTTGATAGATCACAACTGTAGCTAAAAATACAAGTATAACCCTGTCATCATACAGCGCTTTGCGCTCTCAGTAAAACTAAGGGGTGATGCTCAGCATCACCCCTTAGTTTTATTCTAGGTTATCACTAGGCTTTTGCTTCACCCGTTCAACTTGAGAGTATTTCTCGACTGTTTGAGTGACTTCAAATAATGATTGTTGCAAAGGTTTAATGGCAACTTGTAAATCTTCGTAGGTAGCTTCTTCAGCTTCATACAAATTTTTGAGAGCTTCCATATTCTTAAGGGTAGGTTCGCGCAAGCTTGAAGTGATCACAGACGGACCATTATCTCTAAGGATTTCTTCGACAGTACGAATTAGGTTAGATGCTTGGTTCCGCATATTTGCTAATTCACGACGAGCAGCATCCTCATCAGAATAAACTTCAGCTTCCATCCGCATTCTCTCGATTTCGCTGGGACTCAAGCCACCTGTGTTAGTGATGCTGATACTTTGCTCGACTCCAGTATCAATGTCACGCGCTGAAACCTTGAGAATACCATTGGCATCAATATCAAAGGAAACTTCGATCTGGGGAATACCTCTTGGCGCAGGACGAATGCCCTCTAGCTCAAATTTACCAAGGCTCTTGTTATCCTTTGCCATGGCACGTTCACCCTGTAGCACATGGATTTCTACAGCCGATTGATTATACTTTAGACGGTCAGAACTTGAGCTTTGAGAAAATGGGATAATCGGCTAAAGAATTTAATACTGCCGCCAAAATTAATTCATGATTACAATCGAATTTTCAGAAGACGAGAAGAAAAAACTACT
>NZ_JAYGIF010000130.1:0-4526 GCF_034931345.1 Pseudanabaena sp. CCNP1317
CACTTCACAGAAGATTCGCGTGATATCCAAGTGCGATACGATACTGTTCATATTGCTGAGGCTTTTAGTTTGTCAAACCTAGTCTCAGCTTTTCTTTTGCTTTTGTCTACTCTGTCGAACTGACGTTCAATTAGTTTGGTTTGGCGACAGCTAAATGGCTACGCCATTTTGTGTTTTGGTATTAGCTTGTAAGGCGACAACCATAACTGCTATAAACTATCTGGGTCTGCTTGAGGGCGCAACATTATGTTTCTTTTGCGAAAAATATCGATCAGGCTATCGGTTTTATTACTATCAGCGATCGCCACAGGATTATTTAACGCCTGTGGTAACTCTGAGAATGGTAATAATTTCTCTATGCCTGCGAACGATACCACCAAAGTTTCCCCAACACCTACGCCTACAAATACAAATACTACAACGGCAACTCCTGCATCAACTAGCGTCCCTACGTCAAGCCCTAAACCTGCGATCGCTCCAAGTACTTTACCCGAACTAGAAATAAAAGAACTCGAACCTTACAAACATCGTTCGGGGATTTTGGAAATGGATGTACCGAAGGGCTGGAAGCTGATTGATAAAAGCCAAACAGGTGAGTTACTGGTGACTTGGAATGAACAGGCGGGACGAGCGACAATTTCCACCAATATTTTTGTACCGCCGAGCGAAATCCCAGAGAATCGTTTGAGTGATGTTTTTGCGGTAATGATTAAGGGTATGTATGGCGATCAGACTGATTTTGAGATGCGATCGCCTGTAGTTGAGTCAACGGGTAATATCGTGATTGTCTGGACATCGACGGTGACAATTGGCGGTCAGCAAATTAAATTTCAGGCTAATAGTAAATTACAACGTCGTAATAACAAGTTAGCGATTTTAACTTTTGGCGCGATCGAGCCAAGATTTACACAATTAAAAGATTACTTCTTCAGAATATCTAACAATCAAGTTATAAACGCAGAGCTAGCAATCCCTTAGTTCGTTAGTAGTAGCGTCCCAAAGGGGCGCTACTACAAAATATTGAGCTGGTGGGCATAATTAAAACCCAGAGCCAAAACCTGTGGCGCAAGCTGCGCTTGCGCCACAGGTTTTAGGGTTTTACATTTAATTGCAACCAGCTACTTATGCAACTATCGATCGCTATTATTGACGCATTTACTAATCAATCATTTCGCGGTAATCCCGCCGCTACGACATTGGTTGAGCAATTTCCTGAAGATGCTCAAATGCAGCAAATTGCTGCGGAGATGAATCTCTCAGAAACCGCATTTGTTAAGCCTTTAGACAAAAATTCTTCACAAAATCATTTTCAATTGCGATGGTTTACGCCGACCCAAGAAGTACCGCTCTGTGGTCATGCCACACTTGCGATCGCCCATTATTTGCGCGAACTAGAGGTAATTGATCCCCAATTACCTCTCATTTTCTCCACATTGAGCGGCGATTTAGCAATTAGCTTTGAAGAGCAGCTAATTGTGATGGATTTTCCCGCTATATTTTATAAAACTTGCTCAGAGCGATCGCTCCAAGTATTAGCAGAAATATTCTGCGATCACCCCTATCAAGTCCTTGGACAGGCTGAAGATTACTTAACGGTATTATTAGAGTCGGAATCCCTAGTCAAAAACTTTCAGCCGCAATTTGACCTTATCGCCAAATTAGATGGGTTTGGATTTATTATTACGGCGATCGCTGATCCTGAAAGCCCCTACGACTTTGTGTCGCGATTTTTTGCGCCTAAAGCGGGAATTCCTGAAGATCCAGTCACTGGCTCCGCCCATTGCAGTCTCACCCCCTATTGGGCAAACCATCTCGGTAAAAGTGATCTCAAAGCCAAACAGCTATCAGCACGTACTGGTGAGCTTCAAGTTGGCGATCGCGGTACTAGAGTTTTGCTGAAAGGTGAAGCCATAACCTTTTTGCGTGGTCAGATCACCATAAAACCCAAATAAATAAAGGCGGCGCGAAGCGCCGCCTTTATTTAACGTCAGTTCGACGAAAGCGAAAGATGGTAAGAATCGCTTAGCGATTCTTACCATCTTTCGCCATTAGCGGCGTGCTTCGCACGCCGCTAATGGCTATATCGAACTTACGTTTATTTATTTGGGTCAGCAAAACTTGCCTATAGCTTTATAAAGCAATCCTCAAAATCACTAGATTCAGAGTGGATCGATTCCGAGAAATACCACCATAGGGATACGCGATCGCCCTCATCAACAATGATGGAAAGCATTCCTAAATCTAAGTCACGACGACAGGCGGCGATCGCTTCCTGTTGATTCGCATGGATATTGATCGGCAAAAAAGTCTTTCCTAAATAATTAATTCCTTGCTCATCTCCCCACGGCGTTGAGAAATTAGTTATTTGAATTTCAGATAAAGATAGAATAATCATAACTAGCTGACACAGGACGCTCTTCACATCTCCTATGTTCAACTAATTAGCTTTAGCAAACTGTGATGGCTAAATGGTCTAGCTTGTGACAGTTTTAAGTATAAACAAGTGACTGCAATCACCCCTAATACCAAAACAGACAATGGCTAAGCCGTTACCTGTTTTAAAACCCAATAAAAGTGGCGGCGCTTCGCACCGCCACTTTTATACCAATGCACAAAAGTGTTGCCACACTTTTGTGCATTGAAAACCAAACCCAGTGAGGGTTTTAAAAACACAAAATGGCGTAGCCATTTTGTGTTTTGGTATTACTTACGATTGATTAAAGGCAAAAAAGCTCTTACTACAGTCACCTCGTAGGGAATGCTTTCAATTTCTAACCTACCACCATGCAGATCGAGCAGACGCTTAGCGATTGCCAAGCCCAGCCCAGTTCCTTGCTGAATATAGAGCTTTTTCTCAAATTTGATATATGCACCAAAATTAGCAATCTGTTCTGGTTCGATCCCCTGACCATGATCGGTTACACTCAGACAAAATTCTTTGTCATCGTAACTTCCTAAAACATTTACTCCAGTTCCTTCAGGAGAAAACTTGAACCCATTATCAACAAGTTCCTTAACAATTACATTTAAGTAAGAGTCTGAGATTTGAATACTGGCATCTTTAATATCAACATGCAAATCAGAATTACGACCATAGTTCTCGGCAATCTTTTTGGCACAGCTAGAAATCTCAATGTCAACAAAAGTTGCTTTACTATTGCGGATTTGGTTAAGCCATTCCGTATTGTTCTCCGTTGATTCTAACTCGGCATACATCAGAAATTTCTTGACCATTTCATGCATATCCCGCCCCGCGTTCCGAATACGCTTACCAATATCAGGTACTTCATGGGCTTGCATCGCATGATAATTTTTGACCAAAATATCTGCCAAACCCATGACTTCGATCGCAGGGAACAACAACTGGTGAGGTAGTGATTTAGAGATATTGCCACGTAAGTTAGCTAACTCTTGTCTGTAATAACTATTAATTATTTCTTGTTTCTTAAACTGAGCATTGATAGCCCCCAATAGTTCATCCCTAGTAAAAGGTTTAGTCAAATAGTCATCTGATCCCAATTCCATGCCCTGACGAAAATCATTTTTGTCAGATTTGGCGCTGAGAAATATAAAAGGGATTGTCGTTGTCGCTGGATTATTACGGAGAGATGTGATAACTCCATAGCCATCAATTTCAGGCATCATAATATCGCAGATGATCAAGCTAGGTATATGCTGCTGCGCCATCTCTAAACCAGCACGACCATTATCGGCGCTGATCACCATATAACCCTCAGCTTGTAGCATTCTAGAGGTATTTAGTAAGACATTTGGATTATCTTCGATGAGGAGAATTTTTTTCATGCTAGATGGCTAATATCTTTAAGCAACATTATACCGACAGCGATCAATAGTAAATCTAAGATATAACACATAAAAAGTATTAAGATATATCGTTTTTAGTACTAAGTATTAATAACCAAGCGCTAAGATGAGAGGCAATGCTTAGCATTGCCTCTCATCTTAGCGCTTGGCAAATTATTCAGATAGAAGTTCTTCATCAGAAATTGGTAAAACAACTGTAAATTTAGTACCAATATCTAACTTACTTTCTACTGATATTAAGCCACCATGAATATCAACACATTTTTTAACAATTGATAGCCCCAATCCAGTGCCAGGTAATATTCCCACATTTTTACCTCGATGGAACGCACCAAATAAATGTTCTAAATCTTCGTCAGGAATGCCAATGCCATGATCGCTTATGGTAAAGATCGCATGATCTTGCTGTACGGTAAGTTGGAAATCAACTATTTTATTTTGTGGAGAATATTTAATTGCGTTTGTGAGGAGATTAGTTAAGATTTGGCGCAATAGTTTCTCATCCATTTTCACGATTAGGGTTGGCAGATCATTTTGAAAATGAAGATTTTCAATTGATATATTACTTGAAGATCAGAAGTGTTGAATCAAAAGTGAAGAAACACCAAAAATGGATACACTACACCTATCAAAATAGTGATTTCAGCTTAAAATCACTATCCTCCTAAACCAATGTAAGTAGCTAATATTCTCACACATAA
>NZ_JAYGIF010000131.1:0-4287 GCF_034931345.1 Pseudanabaena sp. CCNP1317
CTAGCGAGTCTGCCTGTGGAGGAGATGTAAGTCGATCTGGTAAAACTTCGGTTTTGTTGGACGCTATCCCCGTTGAATCAGGAAGCCAGCTCTGTACCGCCTAAGCGGTCAGCGTCTGGTAGTTCACATTCCATATTTGTTACTTTCAGAATTTAAGGGTTCACATCACTATGCTAAGCAATTTGGAAGCGGCGATTGTGCAAAACCCTTTAGTTGCAAAGGTCGAGTCAACTTTGCTTTCAGCAGTAGAACAGATGAATACCCTAAATAATCATGGGGTAGATAGAGACAATGCATCATCCAACTGTGTAGTGGTTGTATCCGATGAACTAAAAGTTTTAGGAATCTTGACGCAGAAAGACTTGATGCGTCTAGTAACCCAACAGCAACCGATCGCCCAATTAACGCTGAGGCAATTCTGGCAGCAGCAATCACCATCAGATAGCCTCATAATTTCAGAATCCAAATTAAAGGATTTGCATAATATTAACGATGCGATCGCCTATTTTGAGTCGTCACAAATTACGCATTTAGCGATTGTGGACGCGCAAGATCAACTAATTGGTGTGCTCCAGCATGAATCCCTCATACGTCTGAGAGATTCCATCATTCACCAAGCTACTGCATCGCTATTAGTTAGCCAACAAAAAATTCATGAACGACTTGCCAAGGCAGAAGCACTGAAAGATGTATTGGTGGATTTGCTGCAAACGATGGAAACCTATCTGCGGGGTAGTAGTTGTTCGATTACACTCTGTCGGGATGGACGACTGGGAGAAGTGATCGCCCCTAGCCTGCCTCCAGACTATGCAAGGATAGTATCTGAAATGGGCTTACCAATTGCCGAAGGCGTGGGTAGCTGCGGGACTGCGGCATTTCGACGCGAGTTGGTCGTGGTGACGGATATTGAGAATGATCCCCTATGGCAAAATGACAAAGCCTTTGTCCTCTGCTATGGCTTACAAGCCTGTTCATCCGTACCGATTTTTGCCAGCGATCGCACTTTATTAGGTGTGTTTGGCATTTACTATCGTGAGCAGAAAGCACCTCAAGCTCAGGAGCTAGACTGGCTCGCTCAGGCTGCCAATATTGCAGGTATTGCGATCGAGCAATATCAAGCCGTACAAGCTTTGCAGCAACTAAATCAGGATCTGGAAAATCGGGTGCAGGTGAGGACTCAGGAACTGCAAGAACGAGAACAATTTTTGCAGACGGTACTAGATACTTTTCCCCTTTCGGTATTCTGGAAAGATGTCAATTCGGTGTATCTGGGATGTAACCAGAATTTTCTGAACGATGCGGGACTTCAGACGATCGCGCAGATTATAGGCAAGACGGATCACGAAATGCCTTGGGGAGAGGCGGAAGCAGATTTTTACCGAGCCGATGATCGGGCAGTGATCGAGAGTCAAACTGCCAAGCTGGGGATTGAGGAAACTCTGCATCATGCCAATGGTCAAATCATTTGGTTGGAAACCAACAAGTTGCCTCTCCGCAATCTGCAAGGTGAGGTGATCGGTGTGTTGGGGACTTACCAAGATATCAGCGATCGCAAAGCCGTAGAACTTGCCTTGCAAGCCAGTGAAGCCAAATTTCGATGGATTACTGAAAGTGTGCCAGGGATGATTGGTCGCTATGTTTTGCATCCTGACGGTAGTGATGAAATGGTCTATGTCAGCCCTCAAGTGCAGCAGATTTTTGAAGTAACTCCTGAAGCGGTGCTTCAGGATATGAGTTGTCTCTGGGAGCGAGTTCACCCAGAAGATATTCCTATAGTTCAAAGTGCAATGCAGGAGTCGGCGGTTTCTCTCCAACCCTTTTTCGTTGAAGAACGTTTGCTCCTGTCTGGAAATCGGATGAAATGGATTCACAGTATTTCCCAGCCCACCCGCCAAGAGAACGGCGACATTACTTGGGATGGGGTGGTGATGGATATCAGCGATCGCAAAGCTGTAGAACTTGCCTTGCAAGCCAGTGAAGCCAAATTCCGACGGATTACAGAAAGTGTGCCAGGGATGATTTTCCGCTATGTTTTACATCCTGATGGTCGTGATACGTGTGGCTATATCAGCCCCCAAGTGCAGCAGATTTTTGAATTAACGCCTGAAGCCGTTCTTCAGGATATGAGCTGTCTCTGGGCGAGAATTCACAAGGAAGATGTTCCTAAGATACAAGGTGCCATTCAGGATTCGGCTGTTTTCCTCCAACCCTATTTCGTTGAAGGACGTTTGCTCTTGCCAAATGAACGGGTGAAATGGATACTGGTAAGTTCCCAACCAGAACGCCAAGAGAATGGCGATATTATTTGGGATGGGGTAGTGATTGATATCAGCGATCGCAAAGCTGCTGAGAAAGCACTGATGCTTAAGCAAAATCACCTTGCCGCCCTACTAAATAATATTCCCCATATTGCTTGGATTAAGGATGAACAAAGTCGATTTATTGCAGTAAATCAATCCTTCGTCCAAGCCTGTGGTGTTTCGGCTGAGGAATTAGTAGGCAAAACAGATTTTGATATTTGGCCTGCGGACTTAGCTCAAGCCTATCGTAACGATGATGCTGAGGTCTTACAATCTAGTCAACGCAAGGTAGTGGTGGAGCGAGTCGCACGGGCTGACGGCACTTGGGGATGGCTCGAAACGACCAAAACGCCATTTAGGGACGATCAGCTAAACATTGCGGGAACGGTGGGAATTGCGGCAGATATCACCGATCTTAAAACGCTGGAGCTATCGTTAAAAGCCAGTGAGCGACGCTATGCCAGTCTCGCTGCTGCCGCTCCAGTCGCTATTTTCCGCTTTGATACCCCCCTCCACTGTGTCTATGTCAATGAGCGCTGGAGTCAGATGTGTGGAAGAACCGCTGAATCCGCGTTGGGCTTCGGATGGATGGATGGATTGCATCCCGACGATCGTCCATCTAACACTAGTCAATGGGCTGAAGCTTTCAACCAAGCCAATCCTGAAAATCCAATTGTGATCAGCGGAGAAAGTCGAAATCTCCGTCTAGATGGCTCTACAACTTGGTCTTATGTCCAAGTGGCGCAGGAGTTTGATGATGATGGCAACGTAGTGGGCTATATCGGCACGCTGACCGATATTACCGATCGCAAAAATATCGAATTCGCTCTTCAAGAAAGTCAAGCCCAATTCCGCCGCATGACAGAAAGTGTGCCGGGGATGATTGCCCGCTATATTTTGCATCCTGATGGTCGTGATGAGTGTAGCTATGTCAGTCCCCAAGTGCAGCAGATTTTTGAATTGACTCTGGAAGACGCTCTTCAAGATCCAAACCGTCTCTGGGCAAGATTTCACCCAGAAGATCTTCCTATAGTGCAAAGGGCTGTGCAGGATTCGGCTGCTTCCCTCCAACCCTTTTTTATCGAAGCACGTTTGCTCCTGCCGAATGATCGATTGAAATGGATACAGCTTAGTGCCCAGCCCGATCGCCTAGAGAATGGGGCTGTTATTTTGGATGGGGTAGTGATTGATATTAGCGATCGCAAAAATGCTGAACTTACACTTCAAGACCTGTCAGAACGTCTAGAATTTGCTCTCAAAGGAGCCAATATTGGTATTTGGGAATATCAAATAAGTGACGGGCGCTTGATCTGGGATGAGCGGATGTTGAGCCTTTATGGAATTCCATCAGAGGAGTTTTCTGGTAAATATGAGGATTGGCTCCAGCGCCTTCATCCCGATGATCTAGATTGGGTGCAGCAGGCTGAACGACAAGCCTATCAAGGAGCTAGAGATTGTCGCGCCGAATTTCGGATTATTCGCCCCGATGGCACAATTCGCTTTATTGAATCCTATGCATTCAACCAATACAATGCCCAAGGTGAAATTTTAAAAACGATTGGTTTAAACATTGATATCACCGATCGCAAACAGGCGGAAGCACAACTACAACGCATTAATGAAGAACTGATCAAAGCAACTCGCCTCAAAGATGAATTTCTTGCCAACATGAGTCATGAATTACGCACTCCGCTCAATGCCATTTTAGGCATGACGGAAATCCTTCAGGAGGAGATTTTTGGCGACTTAAATGATCGGCAAATGCAATCTCTCCACACCATTGAGAAAAGCAGCAATCATTTACTGGAATTGATTAACGATATTCTGGATGTAGCAAAAGTCGAAGCAGGACAAATTAAGCTATAGCGGTTTTCAAATGAGCAAGAGCAAGGTAAAATGGAGAGAAAATGCAAACAGGAAAAGCGTATTCACAGGATTTGAGAGAACGAGTAATCGCAGGGTATCAAAAAGGAAAAACCACGATGAA
>NZ_JAYGIF010000132.1:0-3404 GCF_034931345.1 Pseudanabaena sp. CCNP1317
TTTGCGACTGTAACTACCAAGCTTTCGTAACAGCGTCGAAGGCAACAACTTACCTGATTGAATTGATAAAACAACCCGCATCAAATCCTGCCAGTGAGTACGAATTAACGACCAATCAACCACATCTTTAAACAATGGGTCAATATACTCATAAACAGAGTCCAGACTGGGACGAAAGAACTTACAGTCCTGCCAGTTACGAATCCGAGGCATGAGTTTAATTCCCAACAGATAAGACAAGCCAAACACAGTAGTAGACTGTCCTTGGGTATCAGCGTGCAAAGTATCAGGTTGGATATCGGAAGTATTCTTGAGTAAACCATCAAGAATATAAACTGCTTCCCAAACACCACAATTGATGAAATGGGTAAACAGAGCAATATAAGTATCAGATACATGATGGTAAGCAATCCCCCCATAGCCACCATAACGAATGTGATACTCAGACATTAAATTATTCTCATAAAGCTGAAACTTACTACCATCAGCCGCCGCCCGTTTGCCAGTTCCCCAACACTTCGGTAACTCCAAGCGATTATAAGCATTAATCAAATCTCGCATCGCCGCCTCAAGTTGAGGAATCGAAATATGTTGACGATTCACATAAGCCAGCATCCTTGAACTGACCTGTCCGCGAGTATGACGAGCAGTTTGATTAGGACCAAGATTACAACCATAGCCAAACACCGTTAAGATATAACGTTCAGACGGATTCTCAATCTTTGACTCAGAACCAGAAACATGACCAAAGTGGCGCACCCAATTGAGCCAATGTTCCACATTACAGAGAATATCCAAAACACTACGTTCAGGGAGCCGTTGTAAAATTGCCGACTCCAACTCTATCGCACCCGATGGAGGCGGCTCCGCCGTAATCCTTTTGAGTACAGGTACAGCATCAGCACTAATCGTCACTTGTGTACCATCCTTACAGATTTGGTCTACAGCAATCGCAGTTTGAGTCAAACAAGATTGAAGCTGTTCAACAAATTTAGCCGCCGTAAGCGCCATACCTGTTTGTTGGCAGTAATCAGCCAATTTTGGCTGACACTCATCCCAAGACAATAACTGTTCGCGGAAGTCAGCATAGTTTTCCGAACCCACCACACAAGCATCACCACTTTTCAACTCGGCTGCCAAATAGGTAAAGACACAGACCTCGAATTGCTGACGGACTAACTGTGAAATACCATCAGATTCAACCACCACTAATCGTCGCCAGCGATCGCTCATAAAGCTTAAATCGAGATCTTCCGCAGACAACCATTTAGAGCGACGGTTTTCATGAGCCAAAACCAGAGTCAAAGCTGCCGTCAAGGAAAGATCTTGGCTAGCAGACTGGATTTCTAACCCACGCACCAAGGGAAACAAAACCGAACGATAGCGACTATAAAACCGCCATATTAAAGGCAAATAATTATCGGTATTGTAAGCCGTAATCTCCTCGCACTGTGCTAATAAAGCGGCAGCTCCCCCATGGGTTTCCAAAACAGATTGCACCCGTCCACCCAAACTCGCCGTATCAGTCTCCCCAGTTGATGTCTGTAAAATCTCGGTTAGCACTGCCAACATCGATTCAGTTTTGGTCAAATTCTGTTCTCGTAACTCCACCAATTTATCTTTGGCACATTGATGCATTTTCTGCACGCGCTTGAGAAACATCTCTACTAAATGGTCACGGGTTTTAACTTGCACACGATAGAGCAGGCATACCAACAGAGCGCGACGTTTCGCTAGATTCATCTCTCGGAGATCTGTCATTGCCAAGGCTTTTGCTTGTGCTGCAAAAGATTTGACCTTGGCAGGGGCAATTTTCAGCAGCAACTGCCTTGCATCACCAAAAGTAAGTATTTGGTCAAACTTAGTTTGTAAAGCCTGAATATGAGAGAGGCGATCACTTTTCGGTGCTGCTCTCAATAAGCTGAAAGTTAATTCCGATTCTGGCGTTGAATTAGAGACCAATTCATCCACAAAGGCTTGTTGATTTGGACTCATCGCCTTAGCAATACGCTGAAACAAGCGGTTATTCACAACAGCACGGATATGACCGACCAAACGATCAATCGTACTAAAAGCAGGTAATTCATAACGCGCTTTCACCAACTCTTCAACCGCAACATTGATTAAATCAGCAGGATATTCCATGATCTCCGCCGATGTAGCAATGACAGTAGCGATCGCCGTTTGCGCCTTGCGGTCGAAAGGACTAACTCTCAAATAAGCCCGAATCGCCTCAGCATAGTAGTAACGAGAACGTTCGGGCGGGATAGCACAGATATTAGCACTGAGGTTTAAGCAAGCCCGAATATGACTGATCACTGTGGGCGGTACATCGGATGACAGTGGGAAATATCCCAATCGTTGAAATGACTTGAGCATGACTAAAAATCGCAGTAACCCCCGCTTACTTTTGACATGACCCTTCGCTAGATTTATCTCAGATGCTGACGGAGTATATAGTTCAGCAAGTTCTTTCACGGTTGCTTGAGATTTGAATCGAGGATAAGCCGTGCGTTCAATAGCAGTCATAGAGACGTTTAGAGGACAAGTAAGCTAGTGCTGGCTGTAGGAACACTCAGTTTGCGTAGACAGAGTATAACCAATACTCTATCAATTTTGAATAAACACCCTTTTAAACAATCTATGAATGGGATTTAATCAATATTTAAGTTTGGCTGTTTTCTGAGTTTTGGAGCAGTTGATTTAAAGCTTTGTGAGCAGTTATCTCTGCTCGTTCAGAAGTAACTTTTTGATAGCGTAAGGTGGTGTTGATATTTGTATGTCCCATTAAGGCGCGTAATTCTTCGATACCCATTAAGCCAACTCTCTCGGTGGCAAAGGTGTGACGGAGGTCGTGCATTCTGATACCTTGGAGTTTTGGGTCATTCTTAGTTAATTTTGTCCAGTCACGATGGGCTGTCTGATAACTCAAGGGGGTAACTTTCTCCGTCACAGGCTGTTGGGTGGTGAATAAGGCTGGTGATTCCTTGTGTCGATAGTATTTTAGATATTTTTCTAATCCGGTTGCCGCATCTTCGCTGTAGAAACACCATCGGGTTTTATTGCCTTTGCCGATCACTTGAAATTTACGTTCTTTGAGGTTGATTTCTGCTAATTGCAAGCTCAGGATTTCCGCGATCCTCGCTCCTGTGCGATGCAGCAAGCAGACCAATGCTTTCATGCGACCGTCGCGTTCTACGACTTGGTAGAGACTGACGATCTGTTCGGGCGATAGGTATCGAATTACTCCATCGGCATGATGTTCTCCTTTCTCTGGGGGGTGCGACCTCAATACAATACAATTATTAGACAGCAGCAGGAAACCCATACTGATTGAGATTGTCCCAGAATTGCTCCCAACGAGTAGAAGTTAAAACTAAAGCTCTTAAACTCAAAATTATGCT
>NZ_JAYGIF010000133.1:0-3058 GCF_034931345.1 Pseudanabaena sp. CCNP1317
TTTCTGCCCTAGCGGTATGGGTTTTAGCTTTTGTCCCACCCTTTTTTTGTTTTTCGTTAATTCGCCATATATACTGCTTTATAGTTTTAGCAGAGATATCGACGTGAAGTTCATCTTTTAGGTTTTGGCTAATTTCATTATATGTACTTCCTGAAGCAAGCAATGCTCTGACAGCTTCCTCAAGGTATGAGATGATGTCTACTTTTCTTGTCAGTTTATCTTTGTTTTTAATAGATGCAAACCACCGATCAGACAACTCTGTTAACTGCTCTGTGGCTACCTCTACAACCGATGAACACGCAATGATTTCAGGCATTATTTTAGCTGATTATTTGTCTACAAGGCTGGTATCTCAGACAACAAATGCTGTGATGAAAATCATTTAGAGAATTTATTGATTTGGGGACTCCATAAATATTTGGATTTGTTGATGGGTTTATCATAGCCATAAACGCAATAATAAAAAGTCTTTTTTATAGTAATCTTGCTTAAGAATATTGATTGCAATTGCTGAAACCTTTACTCAGATTGCATCTTAAGAATTTTTGATTAAGTCTATTTTTTTAGGCTTTGAGTAGACAGTTTGTAGACTGTGAATAGATTTTCTGTAGGCTCTTATCCTTTTTAGAACATAGTTAAATTTCCTTTAAAATCACACATAAAATACTTGTGATTTACATATAGACTCTGCGTAGATTCTCTGTAGATTGCTGTAGACTTTGTGTAAAAATATGTAGTCTGTTAGTAGACTTTATGATAACTATTTGTAGGCTGTTAGTAGCCTCTTTATTAATTATCTATAGGCTTTGAATAGTCTCTATGTAGATTGTTAAGTAGACTACCTGTAGATTGCTGTAGACTTTGTGTAGAATGCCTGTAGATTACAGTTAGTTTCGGTGATAACTGTTGGTTGACCATCTGTGGATTATTTGTAGTCTCTGTGTAGACTGTTAAGTAGACTACCTGTAGATTTCTGTAGGTTACAGTTAGTTTCGGTGATAACTGTTGGTTGACCATCTGTAGATTATTTGTCGATTACTTGTAGTCTCTGTGTAGACTGTTAAGTAGACTATTTGTAGATTACTGTAGATTACAGTTAGTTGCGGTGATAACTGTTGGTTGACCATCTGTAGATTATTTGTCGATTACTTGTAGTCTCTGTGTAGACTGTTAAGTAGACTATTTGTAGACTTCTGATAGAGATTGGTTAGACTATCTGTATACTCTCCTGTAGGCGCTCTGTATATTAGTTGTAACTTTTTGCGAACGAGTTTGCGCCGTTTGAGGGGTGTGCGGGGTTTGGAGCAAGCTATGTTGCTTGTCGGACAAGAAATCGCGCTATCGCTTGATTTTTGTTCGACAGCAACATGACCGCTTGCCAAGGGGGAATTCCCCCTTTGGATTCCCCCTTAATAAATTCAAAGCTCCTAATAAAAAAACTGAGTTGCAATTAATTTTGCAAGAATTAAATTTTTGTAGAAATAGAATATTTTAAAATTCTGTTCTGCACAAAAAATGTAGACTATGATTGTAATTGGCGAGTCCATCTCGCCGAATTTCTTGTTTTTGAATATTTTTTCAACAGCACTTATGCAGAACAAACTTTAGGAATAGCAGTAATGACTTTATCCGTTAGATTCACGGTACGCATGACTAAAAATGAGAAAGTTGTATTGGAGGCAAAAGCAAAGAAACTGAATGTTAAATCGAGTAAATTTGTCCGCTATGCAGTTTTTAAGTTTCAGCCACTATCACCACTAGCTCCAATGACTAGCGTTGATTGGGACACATATCACCTGCTAGGACAAATGAAATTTGAGTTGAATAAAATTGGTACCAACATTAACCAGTTGACACACGATGCTAATTTAAGTGTGATGATGGGTAGCCCTATGCAGTCGCAACTTGATGAATTTCAAAAGTTATCTGGTTGTCTCAATCAACTTGTTTCATTAATGTCCGATGTTCGCTCTCAAATTACTTCGACCGCAGGTTTAACTCCACAGGCGGAGTAGGAAAGAATGATCGGTAAAATCATTAAGGGTAGAGGCTTTCGGGGATGCCTGTCCTATGTGCTGGAAAAAACTGGTGCAGAAATTATTGACACAAATATGGATGGTGATAGCCCTCGTAGTCTTGCGACTGAGTTTTCCCTATCTCGACAGTTACGACCAATGCTCAATCAAGTAGTTTGTCATGTTTCTCTCAGCCTTAGTCCTGATGAACATCTTAACAATGCTTCTTGGCAGCAGGTGATCGCCCAATATCTCAAAGACATGGATTTTAGCAATAATCAGTATGTCGCTGTGAAGCACACCGATACAGCAAATCATGAGCATGTTCATTTAGTTACCAGTCGAGTGAAGATGGATGGCTCCGTTGTCTCAGATAGCTGGGATTGGACGCGCAGCCAAAAATCGATCCGAAAACTGGAAATGGATTTTGGATTAGCATCAGTTCCGTCAAGTCGGACAAGCGATCGCCAAGAGGAAACCTATCGCCACATTGAAAAGGAGAGAATATCAGGCAAACCTACGGTCAAGAAGCAACTTGCTAACAAGATTAGTGCTGCTTTGGCTTATACCAAGTCACTACCAGACTTTATAGAGCAGCTAAATCGCGATCAAATTCGCGTAAAAGTTGAACGCGATCGCGAGGGCAAGCCCAGAGGCATTGCTTACAAATACGAGGGAGTTAGGCTTTCTGGCTCAAGCATAGGCAAAGCATACTCATTGCCGCGTATTTTGAAACAATTGGAAATTTCGGCTAGCGAAATTGTAAAACCTAATATCTATAACCTGAAGCCTCATATATCGCAGGTAATCATGGAGCAAATAAAAGCAGGAATGGCTATGCCCCAGTTTATTGAGCAGCTTCGACAATCAGGAGTGGATGCTTATGTCAAATACACCCGCAATAAGAAGGTTAAGGGTATTTCCTATAGTTTTGGAGATAACAGCATTCAAGGTAATGAATTAGGAAAAGAGTTTAGCTGGGGCGGACTCCAGAAGTATTTGCAGGTAAGTTACGATCCAGTGCGGGATATGCCAATTATTCT
>NZ_JAYGIF010000134.1:0-2738 GCF_034931345.1 Pseudanabaena sp. CCNP1317
TTCAGGATGCTATTTCTTCATGTATTGAGAACGCTCATATTAACCATAAAAAAGAACTGCTATCGCTACTCACTCTCCGTTTCCAAAATCTCAAAAAAGCTCAGATTATACCCGTTTAAAGTATAGTGCGTGGATGTGGTCCTAATTTTAGCTGCCAATAATAAGGAGCAATCACTTCATCTAAAAAAGAACGCTCAGTATGAAAATAAACTTCAGCGTAGGTTTCTCCCACTTCAGGATTGTGATGAATGTTGCTACGAACTCCCGTACAATGTTGTTCACTACCATCAGGAATTTCAGCCGATGATAAACCCGCTAGGCTTTGAAGAAGTCGGCTTTTACCTTGTCTGGCACGTCCCACCACGCCGATATTAAGAGTATTACGAGAAAACCTAGCCCTGAGGTTGTTGAGAGTTGTCAACTCATTATCAATATTTCTCTGAACGGCGGAAAAATCAATCTCTCTAGATCTGCCAACTGCACCAGCATCATCAACAAGTATTTGGTCACGCTGTTTTTCAAGTTTACGCAACGCAGCCGAAAGTGTTTTAAGGTTACTCTCTACGGTTTCAATTTTTTGAGCTAATGGGCGGCGCTTTTGAATAATCTGAGCGATTTGTGCAGATCTTGATGTTGATGGCATAACTTATTGAGTTTCAGTAAACTTAGTTTTAGGGATATTAAACAGTTATAAGACTTGCTATTTCTTAATATGGCATAAGAAACGGATATTTTCATCTAACCACCGATTTTTAGTTGATTAGGTAGATGTTGCGACACTTTGTGAATTATTGACTTGATTGAGATGCGTTAACTTGAGTTATTATAATACACATAAACAATGTGTACTCATATATGTATCAACGCATTAACATCACATTACCCAACGAAACACTACAGCTACTCGATCGCATCGCACCAAAAGGCGATCGCAGTCACTTCATTGACCAAGCAGTGAAATATTACATCAACACCGAAGCCAAGAAAAATCTACGGGAAAAGCTCAAACAGGGCGCATTACGTCGTGCAGATCGAGACTTAGGGATTACTCAAGACTGGTTTAATATCGATGAGGAATCATGGCAAAACGGAAAATAGAATTTCCCCAGAGAGGCGAAATCTATTTGGTTAACTTTGATCCTACAGTTGGTTCAGAAATTCAAAAAACTAGACCAGCTCTCATTCTCCAAAATGATATCTCTAATCAATACAGCCCCATTACCATCGTTGCTGCCATCACCTCCCAATTCGACCCTGAGACATATCCCACAGAAGTTTTAATCAATCCCCCAGAAGGCGGACTAACTATAACATCCGTAGTTCTTCTCAATCAGATTCGTTCCATTGATAAACAACGCTTAGTCAAAAAAATGGGTATTGTCTCCGATCACCTCATGGGATATGTGGATAATGCAATTCAAATTAGCTTAGGCTTAATTGAACTATAGAATTAGTTAGCGATCGCCCATAACAAGCTTGCTACAATAAACACAACCCACAATCTCCAAATTATAGCCAATGCAAATTATCCTAGAAGTCCCCGATCGCCTCGGCGAAAAACTACAACGACTGGGCGATCAACTCCCTGAAACCCTAGATCGCCTACTTCAAGACATTCCCACCCCAGAAACGATCTCTTACCAAGATGATCGCCAAATTGTCGAACTTCTAGCAAGTCAACCCAGTCCTGAAGCAATCCTCGCCATCCGTCCCACGCCAGCCTTACAAGCGCGGATGAGCGAACTACTCGAACGCAACAAATCTGAAAGTCTTTCCAGAACCGAAGAAGCCGAACTTGATCGCTATTTACTCTTAGAGCATTGGGTAAGATTAGCTAAAGCACATGCCTATAAACAATTACAGAAATCAGCATGAGCTATGTATCAGTTCCCCTGCGTCGGCTAGTCACCCAACGCGCTGAAGAACAGTGTGAGTATTGTCGATATCCTCAAGCAGCTTCCTTCTTTACTTTTGAAATAGAACATATTATTGCTGAAAAACACGATGGCATCACCGAAGCCGAAAACCTAGCTTTAGCTTGTCCTTGCTGCAATCGTTTCAAAGGCACTGACCTCGGTTCTATTGATCCTGAGACAAAGCAGCTAACTCCATTTTTTAATCCTCGTATGCAGCAGTGGTCAGATCACTTTCGCCTAGAAGGAGGAAACATTCTCCCACTTACTCCTGAAGGACGTGTGACTGCTAAAATTCTCCAATTCAACCTTCAGGAACGTGTTATCGAACGCGAACAACTCATTAGTATTGGGAAATATCCAGTACTCTAAGAACTTCTTTAAGCAACATGACCTTCACAGCAGTCCTAGAGAACATAGCCCGATCAACCATCGCCACAAAAATAGGCGAGAAACTGACAACAGCCAAAAGCATATCCCTATCAGGACTATCCCGCTTAGGCAAAGGATTGATTAGCACCCACCTATGCCAAGCCAAGCCATTACTCATCGTCACCGCCACGGTCGAAGAAGCAACCCGATGGGCTTTACAACTCCAGTCAATGTCATGGCGCGTCTATCTATATCAACCCCTTGATACATTTCCCTACGAATCTTCCCAAATCGATTTAGAAACCGCTTGGACAAGGATTGAGATATAGGGGTAGCTACAGGATACGTGTAAAAACCTGCAAGATAGGCTTAAAAGCGTTACCCAGACGAGCTTTGAGAAATCAGTTTAGACTTATAGGGAGAACCACAAAAAGGACAGAAGTGATGCTTGAG
>NZ_JAYGIF010000135.1:0-2674 GCF_034931345.1 Pseudanabaena sp. CCNP1317
TTCATCGTGGTTTTTCCTTTTTGATACCCTGCGATTACTCGTTCTCTCAAATCCTGTGAATACGCTTTTCCTGTTTGCATTTTCTCTCCATTTTACCTTGCTCTTGCTCATTTGAAAACCGCTATATGAATAGGCTGCGCTAACTATTCAGCTTTGCTTTGAATTCGGGATCAATGTATTTAAGACCGTGTTTCATTCTCTTCTTAGCCATTAGCGTATCCTCGGTTCTAATGCCTTGGCGATCGCCTCAAGCTGACGAGTACTGTAGGGCAAGGTGGGTGCTCCATAGATCCGCTTTGCGGCTTGCCTAATGTGGTACGCCAATTTGCGACGGCGTTGCTCTAGCTTAAGTTGTTCCATTGAGTCGAATACAACATGAATTTCGATCTGGAGTTCAAGGTCATGTCTGATTCTGCCCAGTGCGTAGTCGAAGTGGAAATGTCCTGCTATCCCTTCTACATAAAAGGCGGAATCGTTTGAACCAAAACCAACTTTGGTGACTTCGCGGATACTTGTTTCTGGGTTGCCACCGATGTGCCAAACAGCAAAGCGATCTCCCACCTTGACATCGGCTCTGGTTGAGATGTGGTTGTACATATTCTTCTTTAGCTAGTTAGCAGCTACAACAAAACCAATGATTGTGAGGTAATCATCGGTTTTGTTGCTTATTGGGAGTGAAACTGGTTCTTGCTAGAATTCCAGTTGGTTGGCGATGTCTTTGGCGATCGCTGCATATTGTCCTGGGTGCCGCGATGTCGAGATGTCGATCAGGTTCTGGGCTAGTTCGGCGGTATATCCTTTAAGCCCTAGCCATTCCCGCATCAATGCTTCACACACGGTTTTGATTTGCTCGGCTGTCATATTTTCACTGTTGAATTTGGGCTTTGTGCCACTTTCATCGGCTCCATACAGGTCAATGCTGGTCTCAATCACTTTGCTGATGTGTTGCTGAGTGATTGCCAATAATGCTTTGAAGGCGGCTTTGGCTGGGTTATCGGGTTTGCTGCTACTGGGTTGAGTGTTGGCAATAGTTGGCTTTGTTTCAACGGCTGTGGCTACATGACCATTGGTACTGGCTATCTGGGCGACATTACTGCTGGCAACTGTGACTAGTTCGGGCTGTACCTGTGGAACTGGATTTACAGGTATATTGACGATGGGAATAAAGCCATTTTTGTTGGCTGGAGTGTTATCACTGAGCCATGTCTGAATCAGTTCGGCAAATTTCTTTCCTGGTTTTGGGAAAATGCCGTTACTGATTTCGGGACATCGGCTTTTGGAGATTGTCAGTGTATTCTGGTCATCTAGTAAGCCACAGATGTCCAGTTCATATTCGCTGCCTTCCTTTTGAATTGGTGCTGTGCCAATCTTGCGGACACTGGTGATTTTCTGCTTGCCACCAACTTCAGCCGTGTTAAAGTCATACTCGATCTTCGATCTCATTGTGGCAATGATGTGACAGCTTGAGCTGATAATTTTGTCCCATAGTTGGCGTTCGATGGGACGGACTTTTGCCCAGTTCCTCACGTCACTGCCCACTGCGTCTAGTTCGGCATACCATGCATGGGATAGGGAGTCGATGATGAGGTAATCAAATCCTGATTCTTCGGCGCTTTCAATGGCGTTGTAATACTGGCTGGGACCAAATTTGGTTAGTTCTAGTGATTTGAAGTCAAACAGGTTGGCATATTTACGACTGGAGCCATATTCGGTGTCGATAAGTCCAATCTTTTTGCCCAATATCGATGCTAGTTGTAGGGCAGTGTAGGTTTTGCCACAGCCTGGTGGCCCGTACAGCGCCATGCGGAGTTTGATGTTTTCTTTGGTTGCTTGCTGAAATGAGTAGGTCATAGATATTTCTCCTTTTGAGTAAGTGGGTTTGGTAAATACTTGGAATTTTTCCTTGCGAGCCTCGCTAGAGGAAAAGCGAGAAAAGGCGGCGCATCGCGCCGCCTTTTCTCGCTTCAGAGTTTTTTAGATGCTGTATAAACAGTCAGATACTTCGCCGTCGTCTGTGAGATCTTCTATCTGCACATAGCGATCGCATAGGTTGCTAATCGTGCTTTCATAGCTGCCTATATTGCCACCAGCAATCAAGATGCCGTAGCAACTAAATTCATACTTCTTCCTGTCGGCTTGCCACTGCTCTATGAAACTAGATGATGGGGTGTCTAGTCCGTCGGTGATTAATACCACGTCGGCTTTCTTGGTTTGTTCGTGTTGTTGGATCGATGCTAATGCTCCCGTGAGGGCGGCTGTAAAACAAGTGCTTCCGCCGTTGTAGAACTTTTCGATGCAGTCAATTACGCGATTGGTGTCGGGGATTTCCCCTGCAAAGTCGTCGATTCGCTCTATCTTGCCTGTAAAGTGCAAGATGCGGCAATGGCGCTTTTGACTTACGGCGATACTCAATAGGGCTAGGGCGATCGCTTTGCTCCAGATTTCTTCTTTCCCTGCCATTGATCCACTTGAATCTAGACAAATAATAATTGGTCCTCTGGCAAGGGGTTCGCGGCTTATTAGTTCTCGTTGTAATAGCGATCGCTCGATATAGGGGTAGCTACAGGATACGTGTAAAAACCTGCAAGATAGGCTTAAAAGCGTTACCCAGACGAGCTTTGAGAAATCAGTTTAGACTTATAGGGAGAACCACAAAAAGGACAGAAGTGATGCT
>NZ_JAYGIF010000136.1:0-2074 GCF_034931345.1 Pseudanabaena sp. CCNP1317
CTTCACAGAAGATTCGCGTGATATCCAAGTGCGATACGATACTGTTCATATTGCTGAGGCTTTTAGTTTGTCAAACCTAGTCTCAGCTTTTCTTTTGCTTTTGTCTACTCTGTCGAACTGACGTTAATACAAAAGTCAAAAAATCTACTTAAACGATGACTTAAAAAGTAAATATTACGAAATTTTGAACGTTTTTGGGCAGTAAAAGTTAGCTATTGTGTTTTTTGATTCATGAATTGTCGCAACCGAATCAACGGCGATCTTCATAGACTCTCTGGGTTTCAGGCAATACCCATAGGGCGCATAAACCTTTAGTCACATATTTACCATTGAGAATGATTAAAGCTTCCTTGAGGTTTTGCTGATCCTGAAGGCAGGTTTTTAAAATACTCTGATTCCAGTCCACGAGATTCCTAGCTAATTTGCCGTTGTCACTTGCCACCCACTCCAAATCCCTAGCGGATTGGGCGTTTAGACTGGGTGTAGGTAAAAACAGTTTCGCGATCGCCAAGCCCGAAACCAGACCCGCCGCTAAGCCAATCATCAACATCCCCGCACAGAAACCAATGAAGGGCAAGCTAATCGCCCGCCAATAACCTTGGGATTCCTGATGCTGTTTGTTTTTGATGATATTAGCGATCGCCTGACTAATCGCCACCTCCTGTTCTTTAACCGCAGTCTCGCGTAGAGTCGCCAGAAAGTCGCTGAACTTTTGGATACCAACATCGAAGCCTTTAGCTAAGGCACTTTGGAGTAGATTTGGCGCAGTGGCAACTGTTGCCGCAACTTGGGCATTAGACAAGAAAATCGCAATGTAAGGATCGTTTTGGGGGATACCAGACTTAGCCACAATCTCGTAGATTTTGGCTTTGACCACGGGATCGTAGTCATGAATGGCAATATCCAGATAGGTTTTGGGCAGGGGATTGCTATTCATACTAGGCTTTCAATGACTGGGGCTGTTTGGCTTTGGCGAGAAGCCCAGTGGACTCAAAAGCTTTGTATGCTTCACGTAAATATGTTTTGATTTGATTCCTGCCAATGAGTCCAAATTCAGAGTAATTGGATGCATCCTCGAAGGTGAGATGCTTAGCATTAATTTCGATCCGCCTACCATCACTCAACTTGGGAAAGTCAATCACTGTAACATTGTATTCAGCGATCGCTTTCTGGATCTCTTCGTGAGCTTTGAAGTAATCCCATTCATCGCAGCGCCCCCAATTTTTGATAAACACATGGGTGATATAGCCTTGATAATGTTCTAGCGACTCAGTGAATAGCTTAATTGAGTCACTTTCACCGTCACTGACAAACCACTTGATAAATGTCACGTCATGTTCCTTGCCCAAATCTAGTAATCCTTTGGTGTCAATCCATTTCGATACTGCTCGGTGAGCCTGAGCGGGTAAATTGACGACAACCGTTTTCTTGAGTGCATATTCAAAAATGGCATCAGCGACATCAGCCATTTTTTCATTTTCTGAGAAAACAGCAGTTTTAGATTCTTTGTATATATCGAGGACAGTTGGGTTACTGCGATCTGTTTCAATACTGGTGAAAGAAATTTTGTTATCGGTCAGGTATTGCAACATGGTGCGAGCGACCCAGCTTTTGCCTACACCACCTTTTTCCCCATCGATCAGGTTGATATTTGCCATAATGTTGTCTCCTATTATCTATTGAAGTACTTCAATATTTTTTGTTGTGCCAAATCATCATCGTAGTCATCATCGTCCACGGGGAGAGACTTTGGGACAATGCTTTGTGGTTTGGGGGTTGCCTTGCTGCTGTTTGGCTTTACTACTGAGATTGGTTCGGAGCGATCGCTATTTTCTACATTGGTAAGAGTTTCCGTTGCAGAGGGGATATTAGCCATACTATCCGACAAACTTGTAATTGGTTGTTGAGTTAGCTCAGATCCTGATGGTTTGTGTTGCGGTAAAGCCCTTTCTGCCCTAGCGGTATGGGTTTTAGCTTTTGTCCCACCCTTTTTTTGTTTTTCGTTAATTCGCCATATATACTGCTTTATAGTTTTAGCAGAGATATCGACGTGAAGTTCATCTTTTAGGTTTTG
>NZ_JAYGIF010000137.1:0-1334 GCF_034931345.1 Pseudanabaena sp. CCNP1317
CCCTGTCAGACGTGTCGCGCTCCGATCCGCCGCGTGCGCTCGAGTCGCCGGCGCCCTCGCGGCGGGTGACCGCACGTCTCGTGCCGACTCGGCAAGAGCCCGAGGTGTGGCTCGCGAGCTGGGATCTCGGCGCGCTGCAGAGCCTCGGGCTTCGGCTTCACGGTCGCGCGCGTGTGCTGCCAGCGCGCGACACGCGGGTCTTCGCGCGTGCGGACGAGCTGGTGCTGGTGTTGCTCGACGCGCAGGCGCCTGGGCTCGACCTGCACGAAGCGGCCGAGGTGTTGCTCGGGACGCAGGCGACGACGGTGGTCTGGGGCGCGAGCCCGAGTCAGCGCAAGTCACTCGCGGAGCTGCCGGGGGATTCACGTTCCGCTCGAGACGAGCGCGCGTGAGCTGGCCGAGCTGGTCGCGACGCTGCTCTGACGGAGCGCGACCAAGGAGACCCGAGCCGCCGTGATCGGCCCGAGAGGCCGTCCCCTGCCGGTCGGGAAGCCTCGACTCCGGCCCGCGCGAAAATGACGTTCGATGCGGAGGACGACCGCAACCGCAACCGCGTTTTTTCGATCCGGACCCCGCTGAGAAATCATCCGGAAACAACGCCGGTCCAGGCTTCCCTCGCTTGCCGCGGTGCGTCACCGCGATGGCTTTGGAGGATCATGGAACAGGGCGTCTCACAGGGGCTTCTCGACTCCGTTTGGGTGCTGCTGAGCGCCTTCCTCGTGTTCTTCATGCACTCGGGCTTCGCGCTCGTGGAGAGCGGCTTCTGCCGCAAGAAGAACGCGGTGATGGTTCTCCTCAAGAACGTCGCCGTCGTCGGCATCGGGTCGATCGTCTACTACCTGGTCGGTTACGGCGTGATGTTCGGCGAGGGCAACGCGTTCCTCGGATTGAGCGGCTTCATGCCCGACGGAAGCGAGGCCGACGTCGGCACCTTGCCCGTCTTCGTGTTCCTCTTCTTCCAGCTCGTCTTCGCGGCCACCGCCTGCACGATCGTCAGCGGCGCGGTCGCGGAGCGTGCGCGGCTCGGTACGTTCTTTCTGTTCTGTGTGGTCGCAGTCGCCGCGATCTATCCGATCGTCGGCCACTGGATCTGGGGCGGCGGTTGGCTCGCTACGATGGGCTTCAAGGACTTCGCGGGCAGCACGGCGGTCCACGCGGTCGGCGGCGGCATGGCGCTCGCGGGCGCGATCGCGATCGGACCTCGGCTCGGTAAATACGACGAGAACGGGCAGAGCCGCCCGATGCCCGCCCACAACTTCCCGCTCGCCGCGCTCGGTGTGATGGTGCTCTGGCTCGGTTGGTTCGGCTTCAACGGCGGCAGCACCGTGAGCGCC
>NZ_JAYGIF010000138.1:0-1162 GCF_034931345.1 Pseudanabaena sp. CCNP1317
CAAAAGTGAAGAAACACCAAAAATGGATACACTACACCTATCAAAATAGTGATTTCAGCTTAAAATCACTATCCTCCTAAACCAATGTAAGTAGCTAATATTCTCACACATAAATGCTTGTAAATATCGCAGTTTATCTAACATCTTTGAACCAAACTCTTTTGGTATATTGACTAGCTCTAGTAAAACATAAGCAATTAAGCAAGTGTAAATTTGAATAGTAATACCATTGACATTTTTAGTGATCAATCGATCTAACTTCAAATGCATTTTCAAGAACTTCCAAAGCAGTTCAATTTGCCATCGCTTTTTATATATCTCTGCAATTTCGTCATTACTTACTGTTTGATTGTCTGTCTCTGACAAGTTTGTTGCTAGTCGAAATTCACTACGGGTTTCTAAATCTGAAAAAATAACTAATCTTACTTCTACTTTATCTTTACCTGTCCCTAATATAGCATTACCATTATCTAATAATTCTAGGTTAATGTTGTTCTTCACCCTAATTACAAAATAGCGGTCTTTTAATTTTATT
Organism: Pseudanabaena sp. CCNP1317; assembly: GCF_034931345.1. Taxonomy (NCBI): domain Bacteria; kingdom Bacillati; phylum Cyanobacteriota; class Cyanophyceae; order Pseudanabaenales; family Pseudanabaenaceae; genus Pseudanabaena; species Pseudanabaena sp. CCNP1317. Next base: position 536 of record NZ_JAYGIF010000138.1, read on the forward strand.
AAATTCCTGATACGTTCAAGCTTAGCAAAACCTCGATCCATTATCCCAACTCCATTTTCTGGTATTGCTCTTATTGTTGGTTCACCATATTTACTGTCATGTCCAGCACCAAAATGTATCACTATACCATCAGGTTCATTGTTGCAAATATTGATGCCACTGAACAGTTTTACTTGTCCATATCCTTGATTCCACATTAGTTTACTAGTTAGGGTAACTATGGTTGAATCTAGAGGAAATAATACTAAATCTTCTTTACCTAATTTTTTCTCTTTCTTTAGCTGCCTTCTTAAATCTACAAACAAATTATAAAAAATATTAGAACATCTCGTTTTACTGGCTTTGGAAAATGTTGATATGTCTATATCAATTCCTCTCATATTCAACCGTTGGAATAGACTTCTCATACTTGTTTGACCTTGGTCAAGTACATAACTAAGCCAGCAAGATACAAATAAAAATGTACTTAACTTTGGATAATCGTTTTGGGGCAAGTTTTTGAGTAGTTGTTTGACAATCTTAGGGAAGTTAGATAACATTGTTAACATTATTTTTTGTTTTGACGCTTCTAATTTATCAAATTAGAAGCGTGTTTTTCTAGCTTTTTTCTATCATTCAACACTTCTG
>NZ_JAYGIF010000139.1:0-1072 GCF_034931345.1 Pseudanabaena sp. CCNP1317
AGAAGTTATCTATGCTATAATTAGCTTATCAGTATTCTACAATCTTGATAAATGTATAAGGCGTACAAGTACAGAATCTATCCCACAAGTGAGCAAGAAACCTTGCTTGCAAAGTCTTTTGGCTGTGCGAGATGGTTCTGGAACTATGCCTTAAACCTATGCCAAGAAACCTATAAAAATACTGTCAAGGGGTTAACTAGAGGGTATATACAAGGCTTACTCCCTGCACTCAAGAAGGAATACGAATGGTTAACCGAGCCGTATTCTCAATGCTTGCAAGTAGTCGCATTGAATCTATCCACTGCCTACAAAAATTTCTTTGACAAACGGGCAATGCTGCCTAAATTCAAGTCAAAGCATGGTAAGCAGTCAATTAGTTATCCCCAAAACGTCAAGTTTGACGGTGACAAGATTAGTTTACCTAAGATTGGATTAGTCCACTGTCAGCGCCATCGTGGCTTTGATGGAACTATTAAAACTGTCACTGTTTCTCGCAATCCCGATGGTAAACATTTTGTTTCCGTCTTGGTTGACGATGGCAAAGGTAATCCTGAATTAATGCCAGTGGATAAAGCTATTGGTATTGATGTGGGATTAACCCATTTTGCGATTACCAGTGACGGCTCTAAATTTGATAATCCTAGATTTTTTATCAAACATCAACGCAACTTAAAGCGTAAACAGCAAAAGCTATCCAAGAAAAAGAAGGGTAGCCAAAACCGTAAAAAAGCAAGATTGGCTGTGGCAAAAGTTCACTCCAAAATTGCCAGATGTCGCGAAGATTTTCTGCACAAGCTGTCCCGCAAGATAGTAAACGAAAACCAAGTTATTGCAGTAGAAAATCTCAATATCAAGGGCATGGTCAAAAATCATAATCTAGCCAAAGCGATTAGCGATGTTGGCTGGGGTATGTTCTGCACAATGCTCAAATACAAGGCTGAAAGTGAAGGAAGGCAATATATCGAGATTGATCGATGGTTCCCTAGCTCTAAAACTTGCCATGTATGCCTAAATCGAGTTGATAACCTCACTCTTGATGTTAGGGCATGGACTTGTAAGCATTGTGGTACTC
>NZ_JAYGIF010000140.1:0-996 GCF_034931345.1 Pseudanabaena sp. CCNP1317
CGCCAATTCAAGGATGAAATGCAACACCTAGAGATCTTTGCGTAAAGGGACTCATAAGGATATTCTGATATTAATCACAATAATTAGGATACCCTCATGAGCTTTGTCCATCTTACCACCACAGAAAGAAGTGAACTGTATAAACTAAGAGTAATTGAGCAATTATCTGTATCAGAGATAGGTCGTCGCTTGAAGCGAAACAAAAGTACGATTTCAAGAGAGTTATCGCGCAATACAGACGAGCGACAGATTGGCTATTTGCCAGATACTGCGGTTGCCCTGATGAAAGCAAGACGGAAACAAGCAAAGGTAAGATTTCAGAGCATCAGTGCTGAGACGATCGCCGAAGTCAAACAACGGTTAGAGCAACACCACAGCCCAGAGCAACTAGCAGGGAGAATGGAAAGGGAGGGGCTAGGTAAAATCAGCTATGAGACGATTTATCTGATGATCTATGCAAACCATCAAGAGATGGGAATATATCAACAATATCTGAGGCAGAAGCAAAAGCAACGAAGGCGCAAAGGTCGCCATCAGAAGCGAGGTGGCATTCCCAATAGGGTAGGGATAGAGAATCGACCGAAGATTGCAGATTTAAAAACAGAGATTGGACATTGGGAAAGTGATACGGTAATCGGGTGCAACCACACAGGTATCGTAGTTACGCATGTTGATAAAGCATCGAAGTATTTACTTGCTGGACTAGCTAAGAACAAGACGATGGACGAGATAAACAGAGTGACATTCAATCTATTTGAGCCTATAGAATCAACATCTCGAAAGACAATGACCTTTGATAATGGAAGAGAATTCTGTGGGCATGAGAAGCTATCTGAAAGATTGAAACTAGAGACCTTCTTTGCGAATCCATATCATTCATGGGAACGTGGATTGAATGAACACACCAATGGATTAATTAGAGAGTTCTATCCCAAAAGTACAAACTTTAAAATCGTGAAAGAAGAGGACTTTCAGAAGGCAGTGAATTTGATCAAT
>NZ_JAYGIF010000141.1:0-812 GCF_034931345.1 Pseudanabaena sp. CCNP1317
CTGAGCGTATCCGTCGGCGAATTGCTTGTTGGTTGCTTCAGGAAACAACAGGTTTCGCCATTCGCCGGCTAGCGACGTGAGGCCGGGATTGTTGCGATCCAGCTCCTCGGCCACCTCCTCGCGAAGCAATCGGCATAGGCGCGCGGCGATACCCGCGAGTTGTTTGGCGCTGCGTGGCGCGATCGGTGCCCACGCGAGGAAGTCTGTAAACAACCCGAGCAGAGGTGGGGGAGCGGCGAGCTTTGCACCCGCCTTCTCGATATCACCTTCGAGAGCGACAGATGCTTTGAGCTCGCCATCCTGCCATAGGGTGAACCCGTTGCCGTCCGTATAGATGAGGTTGGGCAGCGTCTTGAGCTTCTGCCACTGCTTCTTGTCGTGTAAGTCAGAGAACCGCCGGGGATCATAACCTTTGCCGGGCGCCTTGACCTCGATGAAGCCGGCGAGCGCGTTGCGGACAGAGACTGCATAATCGGGCCGGGAGGACAGATGTGCCAGCGTCGTCTCGCCGACCATCTTGACGGTGTTCTTGTGATGCCCCGCCAACGCCGCCAACAGCAATACGCGTGTTTCGAGGGGCGCGCGAAGCTGGTCCTCCGGTGCTCCCAACACGGCGGCATTGGAGAGCTTGCCTTTCGCCGACGTGCCAAATTGCGAAATGATCTCTGCAAGTTCAGCCATGTTCGCCCCCCGCGATAGGATGGGCTTTAGCTATCGGCGTGCAGATCGGTAGGTCAACCCTGTTCTTTGGGCGCGCATCCGGATGAGAGACGGCGGAATTCGCACGCACCCATCCGCCGCTGTTCGATGAA
>NZ_JAYGIF010000143.1:0-777 GCF_034931345.1 Pseudanabaena sp. CCNP1317
TGATGGAGCGATTGCTCGATGAGCGCGAGGTTTCCGTCGCCGTCCACGATCTCGGTCGCCACCGGCTCGTCGTCCCCGCTCCACGTGAGCACGCGCAAGAAAGGCTCCGAGGACAGGCCCTCGATCGGTGGGGCCCAGTTCACGAGGTACGCGCGATCCTCGACCTGATCCCACACCGGGTGGGCGCTCGACATGTGGATCGGCAAGAGATCGAAACCCGGCCCGAGCCCGGAGAACATCGGGCGCCAGGTGTCCACGAGGCCGACCGGCGTCACCGCTTCGAGCGTCTCGGGATCGATCTCCCACGGGCGTCCGGCGTCGTAGGTCGCGAGCAGGCGCCCGCTCGGAGACGGCACGAGCGCGGTGTTCACGAAGTCGCGCGCACCGAGCTGCGCCGACATACGAACCATGCCGTTGTTGCGGTAGGCGAGCTCACCGGTCGCGGCCTGGTCCAAGAGGTAGTCGTCGGTGCGGAGCAGCCGCGTCTTCGCGCGGGCGTTGCCGTCTTCGAAGCGCAGCCGCAGCACCATCGCGTCGCCGGTGAAGAGCGGGGTCCCGTCGCCGTAGGGCACCCCGCCGACCACGAAGACGAAGCCGAGCATGTCCCGCGGCACCTGCCCTGCGATCACCTCGAGCGACGCGTCGTCGAGCTCCTCCCGGGTGCCGCGCAGGATCGAGTCGTGCTCGGGCCCTGGGGGTGGAAGCAGGCTCCCACCGCTCGAACCACAACCCACCCCCACCGCTCCGCCCACCCCGGCGAGCGCGGAGAAGCGAACC
>NZ_JAYGIF010000144.1:0-737 GCF_034931345.1 Pseudanabaena sp. CCNP1317
CTTCACGAGCAGCGGATATCCGATGTCGTCGCTGTGTCGGTATGCTTCTTTTTCGTCCTCGACCGCGACCCACGGCACGGGCGTCGCGCCCGCTTCCTCCGCGAGCGTCGCGACCGCGGCCCGATCGCGCACCAGACGAAGCAGCTCCGGATCGATCCCGATGCACACGAAGTCTTCCGACTCCGCGCGCTCCGCGAGCTCGAGGTGCATCGTATACGACGCGTAGCCGGGATAGATCGCGTCGACCCCCGCCGTGCGCGCCGCTTCGATCACCGCTTCGGCGGGTACGCGCCCGTTCTCCGCGACGACCTTGATCGCCTCGTCGCACGCCTCGACGTGCACGCTCTCCGCGCGCTCCGAGTAGAGCGCGACCGTCTCGATGCCGAGGCGTCGGCAGGTGCGGGCAACGCGCGCGGCCGCCTCACCACGCCGCGCGATGAGGATCTTTCCGAACGGCATCGCTCAGCTCGAGGGGCTGTCGTCAGCCCCTCCCCCCACGAGCGAGACGACGCACGACGAGGCGACGCACGACACGCCGAAACGCGAGCCTCGCAGGCTCGACGAATCCCTGTACATGCGCGTCACGCGAGGGTGCTCGCGCCAGCGAAGAGCGCGGCGTCGCCGAGCTGCTCTTCGATGCGGAGGAGCTGGTTGTACTTCGCGATGCGCTCCGACCGGCAGAGGGAACCGGTCTTGATCTGGCCGACGCCCGTCGCGACCGCGAGGTCCGCGATGAA
>NZ_JAYGIF010000145.1:0-725 GCF_034931345.1 Pseudanabaena sp. CCNP1317
TGAGTTAAGTCGGACAAAGACAGACCGTGCTGATGCCAAAGTGATTGCTAGATTTTGTGCAGCTTTAAAACCTGCTCTTTGGACACCACCACCATTAGAAATTGAGCAACTCCAAGCATTGGTGCATCGTTTAGACAGCTTAACCTCTATGCAGCAGCAAGAGCAGAATCGTCTTGCCACGGCTGACCCTATTTTGGTCGAGGCAATTAACGCTCACATTGATTTTCTCAAAGAGCAAATTGAAATGACCAAGCAATTGATCCGTCAGCACTTTGATCAACATCCTCATTTGAAATCTCAACGGGATTTGTTGACTTCCATTCCTGGTATTGCTGAACTGACCGCAACTGTATTACTGGCGGAAATTCGTGATATTTCGGCTTTTGATACTGCCGATCAGTTAGCTGCTTTTGCGGGGTTAACTCCCCGTGAGTTTTCTTCTGGTTCTTCGATTCATGGTAAGCCGCGTTTATCGAAAATTGGTAATTCCCGTTTGCGTAAAGCTTTGTTTATGCCTGCGATTGTTGCTCGTCGTTATAATTCGCCTATTGCTGCTTTCTGCGCTCGCCTTACAGCTAAGGGTAAGTCCAAAATGTCGGTCATTGGTGCGGTCATGCACAAGCTATTGCGACAGGTCTTTGGTGTTCTCAAGTCTCAGCGTTCTTTCGACCCAAATTTTGTCCAAATTCCCTCTTGACTTTTTGGTACTCAAGACAGTATCTACA
>NZ_JAYGIF010000146.1:0-716 GCF_034931345.1 Pseudanabaena sp. CCNP1317
ATTAGCGATCGCAAAAAAGCTGAAGCTCTCCTACAAACTACAAATCAGGAACTATTAAGAGCAACAATCCTCAAAGATGAGTTTCTCGCGAATATGAGTCATGAGCTTCGCACCCCTCTTAATGCCATCCTCGGTATTACAGAAAGTTTATCTGAAGGAGTCTTTGGAAAAATCCAAGAAAAGCAAAAGCGTATGTTGAAGGTCGTCGAAAACAGTGGCAATCATCTACTGGAGTTAATTAATGACATCCTCGATCTTGCCAAGATTGAAGCTGATGAAATGACTTTAGACTGTCAATCTTCAAATATTAAAGATATTTGCCAATCTAGTATGATGTTTGTCCGACAGATGGCAATCCAAAAAAACTTGCAGTTAGACTTAAGGGGCGCTCCATCTGAACTAGAAACATCCCTTGATGAGCGTCGTATCCGTCAAGTATTAATTAACCTACTCAGTAATGCGATCAAATTTACCCCGTCGGGAGGCAAAATCACCCTAGAATACGCTCTGAGTATCTCCAATGAAAATAGCCCCCAAGCTTGGGTATCTTTGGCTGTAATAGATACAGGTATCGGTATTACATCTGATAACTTACAAAAGCTATTTCAACCTTTTATCCAAATTGATAGCCCTCTCAATCGCCAATATGATGGTACTGGTTTAGGATTAGCCTTAGTCAAAAAGATAGTCGAATTGCATGGTGGATATGTCAGTGC
>NZ_JAYGIF010000147.1:0-681 GCF_034931345.1 Pseudanabaena sp. CCNP1317
AGGTTGGACACAAAAGGAAGCGGCTGAAAGGTTGGCGGTTACTCAGCCGCGTGTGTCGGACATTGTGAATGGAAAAATTGATAAATTTACTTTGGATATGCTGTTTTCAATGTTAGATAAGCTCGGATTTAGGACTGAGTTTACTTTTAGCAGTTTAGAAAGTGCTTCTATTAAAATCCAAACAAGGGATTTAGCTAAAGTCGCTTAGTTATTTTTGCCTTTTCATTTTTTCGATTTCAGCTTTTAGTTCCTTGTATCTTTTTTCGATAGTTTTCATGGCTTGTCGATCTACGCCGTTTGTTGTCTTCTCAAATGAATGTAAGACGACTACGGTATCTAGAAATTTTGCTATGTAGACACACCTAAAGGCTGGGCTACCATTGATTTTAAGTTCGATTACACCAGCACCAATACTTTCAAGAGTTTGGATTGGTAAGAATGGCTTTTTGTCGTCTTGGACTGCTCTTAGGCTAGTTCCAAATTGTTGTTGAATCTCTTTTGGGAAGTCTTTGTATTCTCTTTCGGCGGCATCGTTAACAAAAGCAAATTTTTTCATATTGGTTATACTGATTGAATCTAGTGGACAAATTCCACAAAAAGAGAAAGGCAAGAAAAATTACACTGGATGTGATGATTTCCTTGCCTTTGATTAGCTGACTGTTGCAAACATTTTACTGGTCG
>NZ_JAYGIF010000148.1:0-663 GCF_034931345.1 Pseudanabaena sp. CCNP1317
TGGTCGCGCTCGACCTCGATGAAGAGTTCGGTGTCGGCGAGCCGGATCTTGTCGCCGACGGTCGGCCCAAACATGGCGGCATAGGCGGAGCGGGAAATCCTGGCTGGCATGGCTTACCTCACTCGATCATGAACGGGAACAGAGCACCGGCCGCCCCGTCATTGGCCGCCCTCCAGGACGGAACGGAAAAACTCGACGCGGTCATGCGTCAGCCGCGCCAGGCAGGCGCTGCCGACCATCGGCTGGGCGGTGCCGCCGAAGACATCGTAGGATTCGTATTCGCACTGCGCGTCACGCCAGGCGATCCAGGCGCGCTGCGCGACCCGCAGCGCTTCGAGCGTCGTCGGAACCCCCCGCTCCTTCGCCATGTCGGCAACGTCCTCGTCGCGCAGCCTCGCCGCCGCGACGACGTCCGGCCAGATCGCATTCAGGTCGGCGTCGGCCGCCTCGTAGTCGAGATGGGCGCAGTAGGTCATTTCCGGCTGTGTCACGGGATCCTGGCAGTTGACGCCGTCGGCGTCCTGCGCATGGGCGACTTCGGCGGCAAGAAGCAGCACTGCCGCGGAAATCGCGGCGCGATAAACCCGGTTCATCGAACGTGCGCGCATCCCATTCCGCCTTTCCATTCTCGCCAGGGCGTTCACAGGCCACCCATCACCTTGC
>NZ_JAYGIF010000149.1:0-85826 GCF_034931345.1 Pseudanabaena sp. CCNP1317
CGTAAGCGCGCAATTATTGAGTCCGTCAATGATCAACTCAAAAACATTTCTCAGATTGAGCATTCAAGACATCGCAGTTTTTTTAATTTTCTTGTCAACCTTTTAGCTGGGTTGGTTGCTTATACATATCGAGAGACTAAACCTGCTTTAGATCTTCTCTTCAAAGGCTTACCTGCTCTTCCTCCTGCCATCTTTTAGTTCGTCGAACTCACGTTAATCTATGCGATCGCTTAAATTCCCTTGCGCTTAGCTAATTCCATGAGCTTACGTTTACGCGTATTTACTTCAACTAATTGATTTCTATAGGTGAGCCATTCCTTTTCCTGTTTTAAACCTCGATATCCATTGCGTACTTGTTCTAGCCACTCGATCGCCTGTTCGTAATCATCGGATTTGCCTCGAGTAATAATATCCTCAGCTAGAGACTTCGCTTTTGTGATGACCCATTGCGGATTAGAACTAATCACTGCTTTCATGACCCGCAATCTATCGTAAGTTCGGCAATAGCTAGTATTAGCGATCTCGATCGCCTGATCAAATAGTTCCTCTTCTAAAAAGATAGCTACCTTGGCTTCACAGGTCGCAAAGGAATCTAGTTGTAATAAATATTGTAGTAAGTTATCTTTAGTCGAGTTCCATTTATTCTTAGTTAAATCGCGAATTTGATGATAATCCGCAAGAGAAGGGGTTAGTTTAAAGGCAATGATTTTAGCATTGAGCAGAGTCCCTGATTCTCCTAAACGCTCTGCTAATTGAGCTGTCCAATCTGCAAGTTCTTTTGAGCGATAACGTTTAGCCTCGGTCTCTTGTAATTGCAATCCCTTATTGGCAATATATAAAGCCTGTTTTTCAAACCCATGCTCTAATAATTTCTGAGCTATTTCAAAAGCATCATTTTCATCCCGTACATTTTCTGCAGATGCGATCGCTTCATTATGTCGGTCTAACTTAAGCAACATAATTACATAGTCTGTAAAGAAGTCTTCATCTTTAGCAAGATTGAGGTATTCATCAAAACGCTCTTGGGATTGCAAAATTTTGAGTCGAATTCTTCCTAATGGACGTAAATCTGTTTCGTGAACATATGCATTGGCTCCCTTTTGAATAGTCGTCCTTTTCCTTTGGGATTGAGTTGAGATTTGTACGGCTGGATGATTAATAATTTCAGACTTTTCTTTACCTTGCAGGACTGCTTGTAAATAGGGATCGTCCCAACCTTGTATCAAGGCGGCGAGGCTAAAGTCAAGTTCAGCACAGAGAACATCTTGTGTGCCTTCGATTTCTGTAACCCACTTTTGCCGATCCTTGACAGAAAAATCTGTCCAGAGAATCGCCTCAGCCATTTCCAAATCGAGATGATAAACCAAGTCAGAAACATCACCCAAATAGTTTTCTATTTCTTCTGTATAGTTACATAGCTCTTCCGCGATCGCATACAACATCACAAAAGCACGAAAACTATCGCCAGCCTCTAGAAATACTTTGGCTTTTTCGATCTCTTCATAAATGATGTCCGTGAAAGGATCATCTTCATCGTAATAACTATGCTCATAATTGCGTAAAGAACTTTGTAATGAATAGGATAGTTGCCGACGAAAAGGTGATCTGTCAATTTCGGGATGTTGAGTTTCTGTTTTACTAGTTTTTTTATTCGTCTTACTAGCTTTAGATTTACTCTCTTTAATATTGGTTAAAAGTTGGATCTGAATATCAATGAGATCGACTAAATCAGGTGATTGAGCAGTAAGGTTATGCAAAAGTTTACGGGTTTGTTCTAGATCTAGCTTTTCTAACATTTCGTCTAAACTAGGACGCTCTTCAATTTGTGGTCGCTCCATACCTACTAATAGAACTGCCACAATATGCTTACACCAACCACCAAAATCGTAAGGGCATGAACACTTTGCTGTTTGAATACCGCGATCGCTAAAGCCAATGCTCACTCGATAGTAAGTACTCCCTGCCACTGAAGCCTGCAAAATTTGATCTCGCAAGAATAAATCACGCACTGCCTGCGATCGCGCGTATTCTTTACCACGCTCAAAAGATTTATCGCTTGCATTTTGGCGAATCAGGGATTCACTGATCTTTAGTACAGGCATATGCAACTCATGACGTTTGTTATCGTGATTTTACTATGAGATTGGCGATAACCATTACTTCTAGTAACTAATTAAACTTTCCGACTTCTTTTGTTCTTTAATTCTGCTCTCGACTGCATTTTAAAGATAGACAATCAGGATTTATTTATCTCTGTCTTACCTAAATTTTAATGTTTGAGGTAACTGACGGATAACGTTAACCGTCAAATCAGAAATTGACATAAAATGCTTATAAATAGTCGATTTAATAATCACAAATTAATCTATATCAACGCAAGAGATAGCTAGGACATAAAACTTAAATTGCTATATGACTATTGAATCTATTTTAAAAGCCGCACTGTTTATAAAAAAATTACAAACATAAGTTACACTTCTTAAGTGTTGTTTACCAAGATATCCTGTGACCAAGATTATTGCCCTGTTTAATCAATCTGGTGGGGTTGGCAAAACCAGTCTAACCATGAATCTGGGATACCAACTTGCCCAACGCGATCTCAAAGTCCTGCTCGTTGATATGGACCCGCAATCATCATTAACATCATTCCTAGGGCTCGATATCTACCAGCTAGATAAGACTATTTACCAGTCTATTACTCAGTACGAGAGCTTACCAATCCACCACAATATTCATGGCATGGATTTAGTCCCATCCAACATTCAGTTGAGTGCTGCCGAGATGGAATTGGTCTTAGCTGAATTTCGAGAAGTGCGTCTCAAAGATGCGATCGCTACAGTTCAAGAACAATATGATTTCATTCTGATCGACTGTCCTCCCAGTCTCGCTATCCTTAGCTATATCAGCCTGATTGCGGCAACCCATGTGTTAGTCCCAATTCAAACCCATTATAAAAGTCTAGTTGGTTGTAACTTATTACTAGAAACCGTTGCTCGTGTCCGCCAAAGGGCTAACCGTAACCTTAAAGTTGCAGGCTTTATTCCAACTATGCACGAAGGACAAACCCTGCAAGCAAAAACTAGCCTTAGTACTATTCAGACCCAATTATCATCAATTGCTATCGTCTATCCTCCCATCCCAAGGACGATCGCCTTTCCTGACTCGGCTCAAATGCATGAACCTTTAGGATTACATTCCCCAAAACACCCAGTTATCGATATCTTAAATCAAATTACAGATTCATTGGAGACAATTTAATGGCTAGCAAGCGACCTTTACCAGCATATCAAATTAGCAATGTTCGCCTCTTGGATGAATTGACCCCAGCAACTAATCAGACAGTTAAAATAGATCTGATTCAATTGCCAATTAAACAGCCTCGACGATATTTCGATCCGCAAAAGATGCAGCAACTTGTGCAATCGATCCAAGAACATGGCATCTTAGAACCGCTATTAGTTCGACCTTTGGCAAATGGACAATACGAACTAATTGCAGGGGAAAGAAGGTTTCGGGCTGCTCAAATTCTTGGACTAGATACAGTACCGATAATCAGTAAAGATGTCACGGACAAAGAAGCGATCCAAATAGCTCTCGTCGAAAATTTACAGCGTGAAGACTTAAATCCTGTTGAAGAAACTGAGGCTATTCTTGAGTTATTATCCCTTTCTCTTGATATTGAGATCAGTGATATTACCTCCACTTTAAACCAATCTGCCAATGCTAAAAAGCGTGGATTAGAGTTGACGGATAACGTTACCCGTCAGCTTGGGGCGATTGAATCTTTGCTAGCTAATGTTGGCAGATTTAATGCTGAATCCTTTCGCACAAATCGTTTACCGCTATTAAATATGCCTGATGATGTTTTAGAAACATTGCGTCAGGGCAAATTAGAATTTACCAAAGCAAGGGCGATCGCCCGTATCCGAGACGAAGCTCAACGGCAAGAATTACTTGAAGAATCTATCGCTCAAAATCTGTCTCTCTCTCAAATCAAAGCTAGGATTGCTGCCATTAACTCTGTTAAAAATACGATCGCGACAGAGCCTTCTCTCAAAGATTTGATGAGCGAAGCTTTCACCACAATGAAAAAATCAAAGGTTTGGGATAATCCTAAAAAAACTAAAAAACTTGCCAAGCTACTAGCCGAAATCGAAACTTTAATTCAGGATGAGTAAAACTCATTGAGGTTATGCCGAACATATACGAACTTTCTCAAGAAGTATCTCAGATAGAAAAGTTTGAGCAAATTGCTGCTGGTAAAAACATCCAGATTGAGCGCATTATTTCCACAGGACAAACTACTCGCTCTGGACAATGGTATGACCAAACTACCGATGAATGGGTGATTTTACTGCAAGGTGAAGCCGAACTTTCCTATCTAGATGATTCGAGAATAAAACTAAAAGCAGGAGATTATCTGCTAATTCCCGCCCATACAAAGCATCGTGTTGAATATACCAGTATCGAGCCACCTTGTATCTGGTTAGCTGTGCATGGGCAATTTGCATTTTAGCTAATCCAAATCTCTTTTGAATTATAAAATCCTCCTCTTTGCTCAAGTTTGAAATCACCCAAAAGTAAACCCAACCAAATCTCCACTATTGGCAATTTTAAAGCGCTTTGCAAATCTAACAAGCGGATAGGAGAAGAATTATTAGCAATGCAATGCGCGATCGCTTCAATCCAAGCCGAAACATTCTCAGCATGAGCAGTACTAATCGCCCGTTCAAATTCCTCCTCCACACTAAGTAAACTTTCCTGTTCTAAAGCTTGAATCAAGACCTCCTTATCAATTGCGCCAACAATCGAATTACCATTTTTTGCATATTTAGGAGCCTTTCTAGGTAAACTCTGCAAAGGCTCAATAAACTGGTCGAAATCCACCACTATAGACTGACGCACATAACGATCAAAAGCATCATCAGCCATGATCGGCTCGCCCTTTACCGTACGAGAATGTAATTCCTCAAATAAAGAACTAGAGCGATCGCAAAACAAATCCGCAATTTGACAAACAGCATCTCCTGCTATTCGCAACTGCGATCGCGTATCGAGATTAACTAGAGTCAAATCTAAAAGTTTAAACATCATTAGAAAATTTGCATCTTCAGGAGATTGCCTTGCAGTCGAAATGACATCCCACAAATCCAACTCAAGCTGTTTACCTTTCATAGCAACTCTGAAAATTAATTAGGATGACAGGGACAAGGGCGCAAAGGACAAAGCCAAGGATCGAGACTTTCTTGGTTGGCAAATTTCTTGATTCCATAATTTGACTCTAGCAAAACCAATACTTTCTGCACATAAGTATGCACTTGAGTCGCAACCATCCCAGCACAATGGATTGGTGGAATTGCGGCGAACTTTTCTTGTCCTTTCCAAACTTGCGCTGCGATCGCATGAATTGGTGTATCCGTTCCCGACTGTCGATAAACCACTAATACCGCCCAATATACTGACGCAAACTCATCAATATTTACAACTAAACTTTCATCGGAATCACCGCGTTTGCGAGAGCGAATCAAATTACGGCGATCTCGATGACGGGCATAGGAACGGCGACTATAGCAAACCGCAGGATTCCAACAGCGATCGCCCAACTCACCATGAAGTTCTTGAGCCTGAGACGCAGAGAGCATCGCACACTTTTTACACTTTTCGGGGATACCTTTAGTCATGTTTGGGGAAAAATAATTTAAATAGAACTGATTAAAGATTTCCGTTAGATGTGAGGATGAAGTTTAGGTATCGTATGCTAGAACAGCAAATAATTCATTAGGTATACAATACAAATATGACAGTACAAGGAAAACTGGAATTAACCATCAAAATCAATGAACTTCCTGCTGATGTGACCGTTGATAAGAACGGTTGGAAGTCCTTTGACTTGGATTGTGACGGTCAAATCTTTAGCGTTACAGTGAAGCCCAAGGTATTTAAGAAATTAGAAGATGCACGGGCTAATTATCCGCAGTGGGTAGCGGCGATCGCGGGCAAGATGGGTGAAGTTACTGAGACAGGATTTGTATTGCTTGAGCCAAACATCCAAGTGTTTGAGAAAAAGCCTAAAGAAGCCAAACCTGCTGAAGTAGCAAGCCCCAGCTAATAATGCTACAGGAAAAATATGCCCAACCCATCTGATCGTCCTATTGACTACGCAGCGATCGCCCGTTCAGTAATGAAACCATCAGGACAAAAGCCTGCGTGGTTAGTCGAAGGTCAAGCTATATACGCTCCTAGTCACGCTCAAGGAATTGGTAAAATAACAGCTATTTTAGGTGATCGCCTCATAGCCAAATTTCCCAACTACTCAGTACCTGTAATCATCACAAACTGGCAAGAAGCAATCAGTCGTCAAGAAATATTGCCAGCTAGCAGTCAGGAAATAACAGCAGAAAATACCCGTGAACGGGAAATCTATGATGTAAGTGAAGAAGACATCGCCACGATTCCGCATCGAGAATTTAGAGAAATTGCACTCAACTTTCAAGCATCTCTTGCGGCAATTCGCGTAACGGAAAGTACAGAAGGAGAGGCTCATAGATTACCTGTGGATCTGCCTAGTATTTTGCAAGAAGCATTGAGGGAACAAGGATATACTCACCTGTGGTCACATCAAATACAGTCGCTAGAAGCGATGAGAAACGGTAAAGATGTGCTACTCGCAACACCAACAGCAAGTGGAAAAACCCTGTCATTTTTACCAGCAATTCTAGAAACTTGCATTCAAGATCCACAGGCGACTGCTCTACTAATTTTTCCTTTAAAGGCGCTAGCAATTGATCAACTGTCAAAACTTGAAGCGATCGCCAAGCCTATGGGATTACATACAGGAATGATGACAGGAGATATGCCAAAGGCAGAACGGCTAAAACTGTTTACGCCTCAAGCACCACAGATCTTGTGTATTAGTCCCGATTTACTTCACCATCAACTTAATCGCATTCGCTACCGTCACGAATGGCAGACATGGCGAGATTTCTTAACCAGATTGCGTTATGTTGTAGTTGATGAAGCCCATACATATCGTGGGAGCTTTGGTGGACATTTTGCTAATCTGATGCGCCGATTGCGATTAGCAGTTGATCGACTTGAAGGTAATAGCGATCGCATTCAGTATGTTCTAGCCACAGCGACGATTGGTAACCCGATTGAATTAACAGAGCGAATCACAGAAAGAAGCGATCGACTTGTATATATCAATCGCAGTGGCGCAAGGGCGGCAGGGCGAACAATTCTTTGTTTAAATCCTACGGCTCGAACTAACACAGAAGCTAGTCGATTGATTTTAGAATGGCTGGAAAGAGGACTAAGTGGCATTGTTTTTTGTAACACTCGCGCAGGGGCAAAGTCATTGCTAGCTCTGATGAATGCAGAATTAGAACGACAGAAGCGAGGACATCTAAAAGCATCGCTGGCTCTTTTTTATGGTTCACTACGCAGCGATCGCCGCAATCAGATTATCGAAGCAGTCAAACAAAATAAAGTACGGGTAATATTTGCCACGTCTGCGTTAGAAGCAGGTATTGACCTACCCGAATTAGATTGTTGCTTAATCAAAGGCTACCCAGGATCATTGATGAGTTTTTATCAAAGGATTGGCAGAGCAGGAAGGCATCAGCATGGGCTAGTTGTTTTTCTACCATCCTTGGGAGATTCGCTTGATTATTACTACGGGAGCAATCCCCAGATGCTTCTTGATGGAGAAGTTGAACGCGCTCTTTGCAATCCCAACTATCACTCAATTCTCAGTAAGCATCTCCGTTGTGCGGCAAGTGAAAGCATGATTCCTGCGGATGAAATCAAGCAACGTTTCGGTGATAACGCGGGTAATATTGCTGATGAACTTCTTAATCAAAAAGCATTACAAATCAACGAGAAATCAGGTGATCTCTTTACCCATGACCGCCCGCATAACTCGGTTAATCTGAGGGGAGCAACACAAGATTCAGTCATGTTGGTAGATGGTAATACCAATCAAGAACTTGAGGAACTATCGCTACTACAGGCTTATCGTGAAGTATTTCCTAATGCGATATATGCTATGCAGAGTAACGATGGAAATTTGCAATATTACCGATCGCGATCGCTAGATTTAGAATCCAAACAAGCGAGCCTGATCCCCATTGATTCAGAGCCAAAACTCCGCACACAGGCTACACAAGACATGACTATTAAGCCATTGGAGCATCTGCGTGAGCCAAGATTAGTTGCTTTAAATCTCAAAGACAGTAAATTACGCTTGACCCTTAGCTGGGCTGAAATTACGAATCATGTAACGGGATATAACTTGATCAGCAAAGTGAGAACAATTACCTGTAGCCATCCCCGTTGTTCACGCTACCATCAACCAATGCAGTCTGATATTTGTACCGCCTGTAGCAAACCAACTAGATTAGCTGAAATTACAGAAGTCGAAGAAGAAAATCTATTTGATGTAGCTTATACGACTCACTATCAAGCCCCAGTATTGAGGATTGAGATGAATTTAGAGTTGTCGGAGCCATTACAAGAATATGCCAATAAACTCAAACAACAGATAGAGAATCAATTTGGCACTGATATTCCTTCAGAACTTATATCTCTATTTCAAACTAATCCTGCCGATCTAGCTTTGCATTCAATCTGTCATCAGATTGGGATTGCCGTGCCGTTAATAGTGCTTAGCGATCGACAAGATCTGAATAGCTATTGTGAGACCGAGAAAAATCGCATCAATACATTAAAGACAATTGCCTATTTTTTTGATACGACCGATGGCGGTAATGGTACTTGTGAGGAATTATTTGATCGTTTTGAAGCGTTTGCTGTTCGGGCTGCTCAATTAGTTGAGGCTTGTAATTGTCAATATGGTTGTCCAAGATGTCTCACGGATGCGCGTTGTCCGCAGGATAATCAAGCTTTGAATAAAGCATTAGGTTTGTTCTTGCTCCAAGCAATTAGTGATGAATCAGAATATTTTTAAATGATCGCTCTGTTGGTTGGTGCGATCGCGTATTTGGACGTGATGTACTAGCTGTGCCTTGTTTTGATGATAATAATTCGCAGTTTTATATATGTTCTAATTGTGGAAGTTGTGGCAATTCTTCACAGTCTAGCTCTTATTCTTGTCAGCGATGCTTAAAGCCCAAATAATGCGAAGCGCCGCCTCACATTATTTAGGTTTTAAACTGGCGATAGCTAGAAAATATGTGATAATCGAATTTTAGGATTTTTTGAGAAATAGATTCAAGTAAGGATTTATGCCATTTTATCAAGCTCAAACTCAAAATCAAGCTCAGCCGTTGCCAGAACAAGGGCAGCTAGTAAAGGTGCGCGGACGGACTTTTGCGGTGATGAATGTTCAAGCTTCGGGCATGAGTGCTAATCCTGTCCATCTTGTTAGGTTGCCGACTCATCACTTGCTAACCCTTGCTTCGATTGAGGATGAGGGATTGGGGGAAGAGTTGGAGGTGGTGTGGGAACTAGAGAAGGGGGCAAAACTTTTTGAAGAGAGGGAATTGCCCTATCCCAGAGCGTTGGATCGTCCTGAAGTCTTTTCCGCATTTTTGGATGCGGTGAAGTGGGGGGCGGTATCTAAAGGTGATCGCCAAGGTGTGCAGTCACCCTTTCGCAGTGGCATTGATATTGAGGATTATCAACTCGATCCTGTGGTGCGGGCGGTGCAAATGCCAAGGGTGAATTTGCTGATCGCCGATGACGTGGGCTTAGGGAAAACCATTGAGGCGGGACTGGTGGCGCAAGAGCTAACCCTGCGACAAAGGGCGCATCGGATCTTAATTGTTTGTCCTTCATCTTTGCAGGTGCAGTGGCAAGAGCAGATGCGCGATAAGTTTGGCTTGGACTTTCGGATTGTGAATAGTGAGTTGATGCGAGATTTGCGGCGGCGGCGGGGGCTGCATACTAATCCTTGGGGGCATTATCCCCGTTTGATTACTTCCATTGATTTTATTAAACGCGATCGCCCTTTACGGCTATTGCGCGAATCATTGCCATCGGAAGGCGAATCAATTTATCCGAGACGCATTGATCTGTTGATTGTCGATGAAGCCCATAATATTGCACCGTCGGCGGGTGGAAGATATGCGATCGATTCGCAACGAACGGGAGCAGTCAGATTTTTAGTTCCCCATTGTGAGCATAAATTATTTCTATCGGCAACGCCGCATAATGGTTATAGTGAGAGCTTTACGGCGCTACTGGAGCTATTGGATTCTCAACGTTTCGCTAGAGAAATTCCACCCGATCCTAAGCAATTGAACTTGATCATGATCCGTCGTCTCAAGCGAGAGTTGCCGCCCAATTGGGATGGCACGCCGCGATTCCCTGATCGCATTCTAGAGGCGATCGCTGTCCCTTATACCGATGCGGAGCGTGCCGCAAATCGCAAGCTCAATGAATATACAAAATTGCGAAGAGATGGGGCGACTAATAAACTAGAGCAAACTGCGACAGAGTTTGTCTTGAAATTACTCAAAAAACGTTTATTCTCTAGTCCTCAAGCTTTTTTGACTACCTTAATCAAACATGAGGAATCACTCAAAAAGGGTAAAAATTCATCAAAACGTCTAGCACAGCCAACGGTGGGACTATTGCGGCGACAGATTGAAGATATTGAAGAAGAATTTGCCGATGATGATCTCTATGAAGAATCAACATCGACGGCGATCGCCACAAGTACAACGCTATGGCGATCGCTATCGGTGCAAGAGCAAAATTTACTCTCAGATTTAAAGGCTTGGGCGGAACAAACTGCGCGTCAAGTTGATAGCAAAGCTGAACAATTATTGGCATGGATAGACCAGCATATTCGTCCCAATGGGCAGTGGTCAGAGGAGCGTGTAATTATTTTTACGGAATATCGGACTACGCAAAAATGGTTGGCGGATTTGTTGCTGAGTCGTGGGTTAGGACAGGGCGATCGCTTGATGACGCTCTATGGTGGCATGAATAGCGACGATCGCGAAAAAGTGAAAGCTGCCTTCCAAACCGATCCTAAAGTTTCACCTGTGCGGATTTTGCTGGCGACCGATGCGGCTTCTGAGGGTTTGGATTTACAAAATTTCTGCTCGAAATTAATCCATTACGAAATCCCTTGGAACCCTAATCGCATGGAACAGCGCAATGGACGGATTGATCGTCATGGTCAGAGGGCGGATAAGGTACAGATCTATCACTTTGTGGGACAGGGCTATCAAAATCAGGTGATGCGTGATGTGAAGGCGGGTGATCTCGAAGGCGATCTTGAATTTTTGATGCGGGCGGCTTTGAAAATTAATAATATCCGTGAGGACTTGGGCAAGGTTGGCCCTGTAATCGCCGCACAGGTGGAGGAGGCGATGCTTGGTAAGCGGGTAAGGCTCGATACGGCTCAAGCGGAAAAGGATGTAGAACCGATGCGCCGCTTGCTCAAATTTGAGCGACAGGTACAAAAGGATATTGAGAAACTCAAGGAAAAACTTGATCAAACCCGTCAGGAGTTGCGCCTTGAACCGAGCAATATTCAATCGGTGGTACAGGTGGGCTTGCGTCTCGCTGGGCAGCCCGAATTGATTCCCATTGAACACGATCCCAAGGCTTTCTATTTGCCAGCATTTCGCGGTAGTTGGGCGGTGTGCAATCAGGGTTTAGCCCATCCCCATACAGGTGAGATTCGTCCGATTACCTTCGATCCCGATCGCGCTAGACATAAAGATGATGTGGTTCTCGCTCACCTCAATCATCGGTTAGTGCAGATGTGTTTGCGGTTGCTCAGAGCCGAGGTATGGTTGCGGGGAGAAACGAAAAAGTTAAATCGTGTTACGGCGCTGCAAATTCCCAATAGTCTCAGTGCTGAGCCTGTAGTGGTTGCCTATGGGCGGCTCGTGATTTTGGGTAGCGATCAACAGCGCTTGAATGAAGAGGTGATTACGGTGGGTGGTGCGATTCGTGGCGGTAAGTTTGTGCGCTTGAATGTCTTGGAGCTAAATCAGTTATTACAAAGTGCCACGCCTGACCCCGTGCCAGAGTCGGTTTCTCAAAAACTGATCGGGCTGTGGGATGTTTACGCCGAACCTTTAAAAAAGAGTCTCGAAAGTCGGATGGGCGATCGCCAAAATTCTTTGCAAAAGCAATTAGCCGATCGCGCTCAACAGGAAAGTGCTGATATTGAGACAATTCTCACGGAACTGCAACAGAGTATCGAAAGGGAACTTGCGGATACAGACAAGCCGCTCCAACTTGATTTGTTTAGCAGTGATGAGCGAGAACAGTTTGAGCGCAATCGTCAGGGTTTAGAGTTGCGACTGAAGCAAATTCCTGGTGAACTTAAAAAGGAGCAGGAAATTATTCGCCAAAGGTATGCTGACCCGCAGCCGAGGTTATTTCCCTTAGCGATCGCTTTTCTTGTGCCACCAAAGTTGTTTTAAAACGTATATGTTTAGAGGTATTTGTAGGGGCATAGCATTCCTGCCGATATCTCTAAATTTCACTACTATTTATCAACAGGAATGCTTTGCCCAGACCTTTCGCTATAATAATCTACCTATCAACTGCGCGAGAACGAAGAGGGTAGAGCATTTGCGTATCAAGATTTTCTCTGAATTTCTAACTTGTCGCGCAAATGCTCTACCCCTACGAGATCTTAATTTTTAATGTATTTACATCACGTCTAAATCTATGTCGATCGCCCGTCATCATGCTGAATGGTTAAGCCTCCTTGATATTGTTGGCTCGTTTTTGAGTATGGAGGTATTGCTAGAGGTATTTCCGCAGGGGTTGAGCGTCCATGATAGTGAGCATTTTGCGCTCTTGAAACAGGTTTATGCAGAATGGGGAAATGAGCAGAGCGATCGCCGTATTGATCGCCAAATTCATCGGGCATGGGTGGAATGGGTGCTGGTGAATACGCTGGGCTATCCGCAGGAATATCTGAAGACGGGGCAGGAGATTGCTAATCATTGGCGGATTAGGATGGAGCAGCATCAGGAAACGATTGCGCCTGATTGGGTATTGGTCGATGCTCATGATCCTAATAAGGTAATTAAGCCTGAGTTGTTGATTCAGATTTTTGAACCGAGTCAGAAACTGGATGGAACTTATAAGGGCATAAATAAAGAATCGAAATGGTCGGCTTCGCCTGTGACGAGGATGGTGGAGTTGTTGCGGGGGCTGCGGGTGAATTTGGGATTGATTACCAACGGCGAAGAATGGATGTTGGTTTATGCGCCGCAGGGTGGGACTTCATCGACGGTTTCTTGGTATGGGAATATCTGGATCGAAGAAAAGATTACTTTACGCGCATTTCGGGATTTGTTGGGTGTAGAGCGCTTCTTTGGGGTGCAGGAGCAGGATACTTTAGCGAGTCTGTGCGATCGCTCTAAAAATTCGCAACAGGAAGTTACCGATCAACTGGGGCTACAGGTACGCAAGGCGGTCGAAATCCTGATTCAAAAATTAGCGGAAATTGATGCCGATCATCAGGGGCGAATGTTGGCGGGGGTATCCATGCAGGAGCTATATCAGGCGGCTTGTTTTGTGATGATGCGGTTGGTGTTTTTGCTATGTGCGGAGGAGCGTGGGTTATTGCTATTGGGTGAGGATCGCTATGACAAGAATTATGCGGTTTCGACTTTGCAAGAAAATCTCAGGGCGATCGCCGATCATAGTGGTGAGGAGATTTTAGAACGTCGTCATGATGCTTGGTGTCGGTTGATGGCGCTATTTCGGGCGGTGCATGGTGGTGTTTATCATCCTAATTTTAAGCTGCCTGCCTACGGTGGTGATTTGTTTGATCCTGATGCGTTTCCGTTTTTGGAGGGCAGATTTGAGGGGCATGATGAACCGATCGCAGTGGATAATCGCACGGTGTTACATCTGTTGGAGTCGTTGCAAATCCTGAGAATTAAGGTGGCGGGGGGTGGTTTTGAGCCGCGCCGTTTGAGTTTTAAGGCGATCGAGGTGGAGCAGATTGGTCATGTCTATGAGGGTTTGCTAGATCATCAGGCGGTGCGATCGCTGTCTACGGTGTTGGGTCTGGAGGGAACGAAAAATAAGGAGCCTGAGATTTTGCTAGAGGATCTGGAGGCTTTGGCGGCGCAGGGTGAGGAGGTGTTGGTTAAGTTTCTGAAGAAAGAGACGGGACGGGGTGAGGCGGCGTTGAAAAAATTATTGCCCTCATCCCCCCAGCCCCCTTCTCCCAAGGAGGGAGAAGGGGGAGCAAGAGAATTTACTCCCCTCTCCCTTAATGGGAGAGGGGCTGGGGGTGAGGGCTTATCCCATTACGAGGAGTCGCGTTATTTGACTCGTTGCGGTAATGATTTGCAGCTTTGGCATCGGATTAAGCCTTTTTATCGACTCATTCGCAAGGATTCGCGGGAGTACCCTGTGATTATTAGTGCGGGGGCGGTGTATGTGACGGCGGGGACGGATCGGCGGGAGTCGGGGACGCATTACACGCCGAAGGCTTTGACGGAGGAGATTGTGCGCTATACGTTGGAGCCGTTGGTGTATGTGGGGGTGAGTGAGGGTTTGCCGCAGGGTGAATGGAGGTTGCGATCGCCGCAGGAGATTTTGAGTCTCAAAATATGCGATCCGACGATGGGTTCGGGGGCGTTTTTGGTGCAGGTTTGTCGGTTTTTGGCGGCGCGGTTGTTGGAGAGTTGGGAAGGGTTGGGAAGCCCTCACCCCCTAGCCCCCTCTCCCAAGGGGCGAGGGGGAACAAGAGATCTTTCTGGCTCCCCTCGCCCTCTGGGAGAGGGGCTGGGGGTGAGGGAAGTCTTCACGGTGTTTGGCAATATTTCTAAGCCTGATCTTGATGAGGCTTTGATTCCTGATGATGATTTGGATCGGTTGATTGTGGCGAAGCGGTTGATTGCGGAGCGTTGTGTGTATGGTGTGGATAAGAATCCTTTGGCGGTGGAGATGGCGAAGTTGTCGTTATGGTTGGAGACTTTGCAGAAGGATAAGCCGTTTACGTTTGTGGATCATGCGTTGCGGTGTGGGGATTCGTTATTGGGTTTGACGAGTCGAGAACAGTTTGAGAAGTTACATCTAAATCCTGAAAAGGGTAACTTTACGGGGCGTTTGGTTGCGCCAAAGATGAAACCAGTTTTGCAAAAGGCGATCGCTGAACGTTTGGGGTTGAAAAATTTAAGGGATGACGATCGCGCTTTGAAGGAGGCTAAGTTAAGGGAGGCGGATCGGGCGATCGCACAGGTTCGATATATTGGTGATAGTTTGATTGGTGAGTGTTTTGCCAAGGCGAATAAGGCGGAAAATCTCAAGGCGGAGGATTTGCAGATTTTGTTGGAGACTGTGGTTTTGTTGAAGGATGAGCAGGAACGCGATCGCGAAATTAGTTTGTTAAAAGCTCAAGCGGAACGACGTTTAAATTTTGATCTGTCTCAGCAAGATTTGGCGACTGATTCTAATAAGCGTAGGGTTCCTTTTCATTGGATTTTTGAATTTCCCGAAATTTTCCTCGATCAAGAGAATGCGGGTTTTGATGCGATTTGTGGCAATCCGCCGTTTATGGGTGGTAAAAAGATTACGGGGGCAATGGGAACTGCTTATCGTGATTTTCTTGTGGAATGGGTTGCGAATAATGTAAAAGGGAATGCGGATTTTGTGGCTTATTTCTTTTTGCAGATTTCGCGATTATTGAAAGATGATGGTTGTTTTGGTTTGGTTGCCACTAATACGATCTCGCAGGGTGATACAAGAGAAATCGGTTTAGATCAGGTTGCAACTAAAGGAAAGATTTATCGCGCTATTCCTAGCCGTCCTTGGTCTGGAACTGCGGCGCTAGAGGTTGCTTATGTTTGGGCTAAAAAAGGTGATTGGAAAGGAAAATATTTTTTAGATGATCAGCCAGTAGAAGCGATTACACCATATCTCACAGTTCAGAGTTCTGAATTAGGTAAACCAAATCGATTAGAGTTAAATAGCGGTAAATCTTTTATTGGATCTTTCGTTTTAGGAATGGGATTTGTGCTTGAACCAGAGGAAGCTAAAGCTTTGATTACGAAGAACCCTAAAAACAAAGATGTTCTCTTTCCCTATCTCAATGGTTCAGATTTAAACAGCAATCCTGATCAATCTCCAGCACGGTGGGTGATTAACTTTTTTGATTGGGCGTTATCACCAGAGCATGATGATCCGAAAAATCCTAAAGGTGCGCCCTATGCGTCTGATTATCCTGATTGTTTAGAAATTGTTGAAAGACTGGTTAAGCCTGAGAGAACTAGATTAAATGAAAAAGGAGAATTTGCGCTCAGAAAGCCATTACCTCAAAAATGGTGGATTTATGCAGATAAAAGACCAGCACTTTATGAGGCGATCTCGCAATGTGATCGGGTTTTAGTTTGTGCAAGAGTAACCAAAAATTTGATGTTTTCATTCGCTTCCAAAGACTATGTGTATAACGAAATGCTGATAGTTTTTAATGAATCAAAATATTATCTTTTTTCTTTTCTTCAATCATCAATACATGATTCTTGGGCATGGCAAAATTGTTCAACTCTAGGCGCAGGGATGCGATATACTCCCTCAGATTGTTTTGAAACCTTCCCATTGCCAACCCTCACCCCAGAAATAGAAAAAGAACTAGAAACAATAGGAGAGAAATATTACAGCGATCGTCAGCAGATCATGCAAACCACCCAACTCGGACTCACCAAAACCTATAACCGCTTCCACGACCCCAACGACACCGCGATCGACATCCAGCAACTTCGTGAACTGCATATACAGATGGATTACGCAGTAATGAAAGCTTATGGGTGGGGGGAGCAATTGCGAATTACGAATTACGAATTGGGAGTTGAGGGAGAGCAATTCCCGTTGGCTCATGGGTTTCATCAAACTAAACAAGGACTAAGATTCACCATCAGCGAAACAGCGCGGCGTGACATCCTCGATCGCCTCCTTGCCCTCAACCATCAAAGATACGCCGAAGAAGTCAAAGCAGGACTGCATGACAAGTCAAAAGGAAAAAGGAAAAAGGAAAAAGTCGTACAGGTAAACAAAGATCAATATGAATTAGAAATGTAAAAACCTGTAGGGGTAAAGCATTTGCGCCACAATCTTGAACAATCATAAATAACCTCTATCCGCAAATGCTTTACCCTCTTCTATTTGCTCTGTCTACGTTTCAGGGTTTCGATCCCCCCCAGCCCCCCTTAAAAAGGGGGGAGAATAAATTAAATTTTCTTCTTCCCCCTTTTTAAGGGGGATTGAGGGGGATCTCTTAGAGTCCGCGATTTGGGCAAAGCATTCCCATTGACAAATTTTCAGTAAACATCATCAACCCCTGCGGGAATGCTTTGCCCCTACCTGAATCAATTATTTTTGTCCTTTACCTAGATTCATTACCTATAATCAATCTAGTGATTTGAATAAACCCATGAAAATCCTGCAAACCAAGAGCCAAGTTAACAACGGCGAAATCACCATCAAAGTTTCGCCAAGCCTCAATCAACAACAGGTTGAAGTCTTCATCTTCACCGCCGAAGCCCCAAATGAACTAGAAACAATGCGTCAACAAGCCATAACCAACGGTTATGACAGCAAACAAAAAATTCTCGACCTGATCCAACAAGTAAAACGAGAAATCATTATAGAAAGGGGTTGGCAGAATCCATGAATCCGCCCGAACGTATATTTTTAGATACAAATATCTACATTATAAATCCTCAACTATTGGCGACAACTCCACATCTTCATAAATCAATGCCAAAGAACATTGAAAATTAATACTCGTTAACTCAAACAAGTCAGGATTATCAGACTCCAGCAAATCCTCTGGATAGCTCGTCAATTCCCACTTACCAGCATTCCCCCGCCGATACACATCTATATTAATCTTCTCCGCATCAATCAAAACATACTCCAACAAACTCGGAAAACGCCGATAATATTTAAACTTATCGCCCCGATCAAAACCCGCCGTACTTGGAGATAGAACTTCGATAATTAACTTAGGGAAAGAAATTACATCACGCGATCCGCGATCGCTCTCATTACAACTCACCACCACATCAGGATAGAAATATTTTTTTGCATTCCTGTCTTGCACCTTAACATCAGCGACATTTATGCGACATCCCATCGCTTTTAAATGAGATCGCAGTGCATTGTAAGCATTTAAAGCGATATCATTGTGAGCGATCGTACCACCAGCCATCGCATAAACTTCACCATCAATATATTCATGGCGAAACTCCTGCTTCGCTTCCCATACCAAATACTCTTCAGGCGTTAAGAAATCATTTTTAAGATTAGCAATCATCGCTTTTGTCCTTAACTTTTAATCAAAAATAGCATAGTCAGCAATATCACTTACTCCCAAAACTTCACCGTCATCAGCGCGACCTATCTGTGAACTGCCAAAGGTAAGCTAATCATTCACACCGATGATAAAGAACATCTAAAAGACTTTCAGCATTATATCTGAGTCTATTGTTTATAATATCTATAAAACCTATAGAAACTATAGATAATGAACAAAAGCAAAACTATATCTGCCCATGTCACCAGTGAAACGATCGCCAAAATCGATCACCTTGCCAAACTCGAAAACCGATCGCGATCGCAACTTACAGGCGCAGTCGTAGAACTAGGCGGCGACCTCCCCCATGAAGCATGGACAGCATTACTTCAGATCAAAGCAATGGGAACCATCGAAGATTGGCAAGCCCTACAGCAAGACCTCACCCGTACCCTCCTCAATCATCGCTATCGGCTACTACAACAGAAAATGTCAACCCAAGGCGATCGGCAATGGCTCGACACTCTAGAAACCGAAGACGACATCCTTAATGCTGCCGTATTACTGACTCAACATGGCTAAAATCTCACGATGGTGTCTCGTCTCAATATTTGGTGTGCTGCCATCCTCGCCGATCTTAAACAAAACCAAGGATCAGCCTGCCAAAATTTAGTAAGCATTGTCCAAACAGGCAAAAGTCATTTTGGCTCAGTCGAACTGATCGTTTCATGGGGAATGCTCAATCGTTTGCAAGCAGTTCTACTTCGTCTGCAAATATCTCCAGAATATGCCTTTAACTATATTGATAATATTCGTGCTTATACAAGCATCAACCCTAGCCTTACTCTTGGCGGCACAGGCATTATTCCCCTTCAAGATGTAGAAGATCGTCATGTCCTAGAAACAGCGATCGCAGGAAAAGCTGACTTCTTGATTACCGCCAATTTTCAAGATTTTCAATCCAAAGAAACCCAAATAATTATCCCATCACGACATTATCTATATCAATCTCCTAACCATAAAATCCACATTGTTCATCCTTACTTAATGATGGAATGGATTAGAAAAGAGAGCTAGATAGTAAGATGGGTGGGGCTTTGCGATGCATATCTTACTATTTCAAAACTAACGAAAAGGAATCAAGACGCGATCGCGAATTAAAACATCAAAGGTATGGTGAATCTGCCTCGCTAACTTCGCTTGATCCGTCAATAACCCTAACTCCAAATTGAGACTCAGCGCATATTGCGTCAGATTAGCGCTACTGATCAACACCCGATGGCGATCGCTAATCACACCCTTAATATGCAAAGATCCATACTTCCCCTTCGAGTTCACAGGTCTTCTACCAATCGGCCAATAATAAATCTGTAACTGCTCAATCATCTCCGCAGGAAAAGTCTGCAAAATACCAAAGGGAATTTTTTCAGAGCGCTCAGGCATTTCCACAATCATCGTAATCACCACCTGACGCGCTAGAGCCTTACGCATCGCCGCCACGATTTCAGGAATATCATAAACCGCAAAGCTAATCAGCAATAACTCCTCACGGGTTTGATGGATTAACTCTAAAATCGTCGGTTCCGTTTGACGGTTCCATTCCCCCGCTTGGTCGGGCATCGTCCAGATCGGCTGCACCTCATAGTTCTTTTGCAATTCGCGCCCCAACTCCATCGCCGCCAGCAAAGCCAAATGCAGCGACTCCGAGCTAACTTCAGGATGTAACTCTTGCCAAAGCTCTATGAATTTGTAAACGCGATCGCGCAATTCCTGCGATGTCACCTTTTGCGAAAGCAAATATTTCCAATAATCAGACTCAGGAATAATCGCCATGATTTTGATTAATTCAGGCAGTAGGCGATCGGGCAGAGCCAGAGCCAATCCCTTCAGCGCATCAACAAAAATTGGGTTATACATAATTAAAATATTGAGGCGCGGCAAAGCCATACATCAATAGATTTTAATCTTTGTGGTGAAACTTTACATAGCTCTCCAATACTGCATTCATGCGAGACTGATATCCTTTCTTTCCATCCTTTTGAAAAAAATGCAAAACCGATTCTTTTATTCTCAAAGTCACAGGTGTAGTCAAATCAGGTGAGACTATCTCTGCCTTTGCCCAAAAAGAATCATCCAATTCCTCTATGTCCGAATAATCGATATCTTCATCCGATAAATTCGCAAGACGAAATTCCTCATCCTTGCTAAGTTGAGGCTTATGAACAGGATCAGCAATATATTCAACGATTTTCATAGCGATTAACCTCTCTTGTATTTGCTTTTCGCGCAGAAATGAGCCGAATCTTGGATGAACGGAGCGTAAAGGTAACTACATATACACGATTATCAATTTTCGCCAAAGTGATATAGCGATTCTCTCCATAATCCTGACGATGATCCAGCACTGTAATACGCTGGGTATCATCAAAGACTCTGGTTGCAAACTCAAAGCCCACAGAGTGCTTAATCAAATTAAGCTTTGCTTTCTCTTCGTCCCATTCAAACATGAATTAATGTTAACACAATTTGTACATACAAATAAAGAGAGGTGGTGCAAAGCACCACCTCTCTTTGATTAGCTAAAAAAACAAATATCTGTTTGCGAGAAGGTGGGAACCAGCAAAGCCCGATCTAAAAACTTATTGCCCCTCTCGCAAGAAGTCTCAGGACTAAATAAACAGGCGTGACAAGCTGCCCAATGCAAAGAAACCCGATCATCAGCAGGATCATGCTCAGCGCATAGTGGATCAGATGTACAGATCTTGATTGATTCAAGAGCTTGCTGGATATGATGATTGAGCCTTGGTGCTTCACCGAGATGCACCAAACCGCCCAATGTCCCTTCACTGTCAGGAGCCGCCGTATAAATTAATAAACCTGCCTGTGCTTGGCGATCGCGATTTGCCACCTGAGCATATATGCGCTCGCGTAAACTTGCGGCATTGTAGCCACATTCGAGGGCAAATTGACGCATCAGGGCATGGGAAAAGGAATGGATCAGTAAATAGCGCATATCGGGAGTCGAGATTTTATCGACAAGTTCAGGATTGCGCTGATTGAGCCAAGTTTTGTGAGCTTCTTTGACCTTGATATGTTGCTTTTTGACTGCGGGTTGTTGTTCCCATGTTTGCAGCGCCGCCTCATTAAATTCGATAAAGATCCCCTCGCCGCGCACTTCCATCGCAGGAACCCAACTTGGTTTAAAACGACTGAGGGGCGCTCGATATTCCTTCGGCACATCACCCGTATCGGTAAAGTCCCCAGGTGACTGAATGCGGGTGAAGCCAATTAGCGATCGCACTTCCCGTAATTTTTCCACCAGAATGACTTTAGAAATTACTTTGTCAAAATCAACAGGCGGCGCGATCGCCTTGAGTCGCCAGTCTTTGCCGCGATCCTCAAGCCCCGTCACGCTTTTAAATTTGAGCCATTCAGGAGTTTTGAGATCCGTTGCCGAAGTATGATCATTACTTTCTTGGCTAGAGCCATGATTACGCTTGGCGATCGCCTCCCAAATTTCTTGAATATCATAATTCTCTAGCTCGTAGGCTTTACCCTGTTTTTGTAAAATTTTGAGCAAAATTTTCAAAGTATCAGCACTATCAGCCTCTCCCAAGGTCTGCCAATAGCCATCAATATATTGTTCTAGTTTATTCTCAGCATTGGGAATCGATAGCGCTGATAGACTCAGGGAAAACCAACTATTAGAGGCTCCCAAAAGCATTGTTTTCATTTGGCGATCGCACTTATCGTCAAAATTGCGTAAATGGGGATGGCGACCGCGACAACGGGGCATATTTTGTTTGCCAGACAGCCCAAAGGCATCGGACATCCGCCGACTCGCCGCACAGCTATCACACTTGATCACAATATCAGTCACGGCTCCCGATACGCTCGGCTCAATTAATCGCAACGATCCCTTGCAATCACTACTCCCACGATGAACAAAATAGCGCCAAGGAAAATCATCAAGATGTCCCTTTTCACAAGCGGTGAGAAATCTCACAGGAATTACTTTGGGGGCGATCGCTTTATTGCAATTTGTATGATGATAAGCAGCTTCACTATGGCGATTGCGGAAAGTTTTTAATTCAAAAAGTCCGTCAGTAATCGGTGCAAGCAGATCGCACTTAGGGCATACCATCCAAGTTGGAAATGGCGCAACGGGGATTCCTTCAAGGTTTGGTTGCTGAT
Source organism: Pseudanabaena sp. CCNP1317 (assembly GCF_034931345.1). Classification (NCBI taxonomy): domain Bacteria; kingdom Bacillati; phylum Cyanobacteriota; class Cyanophyceae; order Pseudanabaenales; family Pseudanabaenaceae; genus Pseudanabaena; species Pseudanabaena sp. CCNP1317. Next base: position 22,445 of record NZ_JAYGIF010000149.1, read on the forward strand.
TGAGATAGGGGTGACGGGCTTCTTCTTCAGGAATCGGTAAACTGACTAATTGCTGTACCTGTGCGCCAAGTTGCTCCTGCACCGCCGCCAACAATCGATCTTCCGTAATTACTTGAGTATGCTGGCGTTGCCATTCCTCTAAGCCCATCACCATCGCTGCTAAGTTGGGCAAGTCAGCGATCGCGCCGATGCCATAACTAAACATAATCTGACTAGGACGAAGTTCACCAATACGATATTTGTTCATAGTTTTAAAAATATATAGCAATCCTAAATGGGTTGTGAGAGTGCGCCGCGCACTCTCACACAACCTTAAAATAGCGGCGCTTTGCGCCTCTACTTTAAGAGGTGAATGGTTCTGGTAAGCGATCGCTTTCATTATCAGGTGCTTGATCGACAAAGATTAGCGCTGAAGCAGGTTCGACATTGCGAAGCGAATTTAAACAAGCAAAATAATCGTCAGGATCTTGAGCAATATTTTTTAAAAGTGAAACCGTTGTGCCGCCGCGACTGGAAGCCTTAAACTGTAACCTTGTCCCTGCTTCATTAGGCTTTGCGGCACTTGCCCACTTATCGCGCAGTCCATGCAGTTGATAGAGAATCTCATCCCTTAAGTCAGGATTTTGAAAACTTTGACTAATACGTTCAGCGATCGCCTCCATGCTTGAAACCAAATCAGGATGGTTAAAATTTTCCGTAATCATCCTCTCGGCTCCATCATTGTCATTAAACTCAAACCCACTCAATCTCACCAGCGAAACAAACAACGCCGCTAAACCACGATCCAAAGCTCCCGCAGAAAATGGCGTTACCGACAAAGGCTCAACGTGCTGATAGAAAGTAGCGTGGTAATGTTCAAAGCGCTCATAGTGCGATAAATCCCTTGGTCTTGCCCAGTTATAAACCGTCAAAACTAACCCAGGATGACTCCGCCCCACCCGTGATGTAGCTTGGATATATTCCGCAGTATTTTTGGGCTGACCGCAAGTCACCATCAGCCCCAGCCGCTTCACATCCACACCCACAGAGATCATATTCGTTGCCAAAATTACATCAAGGGGATTGAGTTTTTGCTGTTTCTTATCTTTCTGTTGATTCCGTTTCTCTTCCGCAGTCAAAACCTCAAACTTTCTTTCTAAAGCATCAAGAATTTTGGGAATATCCGTAGAACTTTTGCGCGAAGTTAGCTCTTCAATTCGACTAGGACTAAGATAGCGCTTCGCTAATCCCCGTTTATCCATTTTTGACAAGCGGGTGGTGATGTCATCATCCACAAGGCGGCGCGTTCCACCTAGCTCACGCAGAGAATTAAAATAGCCCACCAACGTCATCCAAGGATCGGCATCATAACCATCATCCATCAGTTGTTGAGCCGCCGAAAGTGCCACTAAATAGACCCGAATCAGAGCCGCCTTGAGACGACGACCAGGGGCGCAAATTCCCAGATACAACCGTCCAGAATGTTCATTGCTTGGTGGACGTTGCCGCGAAAAAAAATTATCTTCAATATTGATCGCCTGAGGTGGAAATATCTTTACCTCACGCAAAAATAGTTGATGTACTTGATTACGCGCTTGGCGAATCGTCGCTGTCGAAGCAATTACCTTAGGACGCACTTGCTGACCATTGACATCCCATGTACAAAGGTGATCAATTGCCGTTTCATAAAGTCCCACCATGCTACCCAATGCGCCACTAATTAGGTGCAACTCATCCTGAATGATCAGGTCTGGCGGACGTAAGGGCAAATGCGGTCTAGTTTTAACGGCGGGCAATGTGCCTTTCTTGGGATGACTATCACTATCTTCAAGGTCTGGGCATCGAAAACCATGGCGATCGCAATAGCCATTCACCTTTCCAAAGAGCATCTGAGTTTTACCATTCCAAGGCATTTGCGCGAACTTATCAACCGTGGCAATTACCAGAGATGGCAAGCGGCGATAGATTTCTTCATCAACTACCACAATCGGTAAACCCTCATTAGGTGAGTGCTTACGACCGAATAAACAATTGCCTACGCGATCGCTGCAATAAACCAGAGTTCTGCCAATATTTTTTTCAAAGGAAAGTACTTCAATATCTTTTCCCGCATCAATCACCGAGCCGCACCAAGGGCAGTTAGTAAGCTGATGGGGTGTACCAGAGGAGCCACTATAGTTTTGACCCTGATTTTGTCCCTTGAGTTGTTTGATCGTTTCTTCACTCTGTTCTGTCCAGTTAGGAGTGCTGTTATTGCCGACCCATAGTCCAATCCGAAAGGGTTCCCTTCCCCATTTAACAGGATCTTTGCGCCGCAAAGATTCACAGGCACAGATCAGCGTCGTGGCACGTTGAAACTGTTGCAGCGTCAGCAATCGCAGCGTATAGCGCATTAATACCGCCACGCCATGCTCTCCATCATGTCCAGACACTACGCCCTGCAAACGCCGCATCGCTAGGGTATAGGCAGTTAGCCCTAGATATGCCTCAGTCTTACCTCCGCCAGTGGGGAACCATAGCAGATCGCAGATCGCCTTCTGATCGGTTTGGCGATCGCTGTGGTGCAGATCGGTCAAACTGGGGAGATTAATCAAAATAAAAGCAAGCTGGAAAGTCCGCCAGCTATAATTCTCAGGTCTTTCAAAATCATTGAAAGGATTGTCCTTACCCTGTCTTTTTTGTTCAGCATAAAGACTCCGAATCCGTTGCTGCGCCATCGCCATATTCATAAACTGAAAAGCTTCCACGGCTTGCGGATTGGCTTCTAATAGCTGAATTCCTTCGCGAATTCTCGTTAATGCAATCTGACAATCCTTGAGATTGCGATCGGCGGCTTGTTTATAAAATTCTGGACTACTTGGTAATTGCTGTTTATTGATTTCCTGTGACCGTAACCATTGTTCATAGGCACTCACAAGCGGATAGAGGATTGGTGGCAACGCTTCAGCTTCGACCTGAGCGAGTACCTTCATATCTAAAATCAAGCCCTTGAGCGCAGGGATTTCTTTCTCATCAGGCGGTGTCGTGTTGGGAACGATATGTCTAGGAATGGCACTAGTGGTAAGACTGATAGCGCGATCGCCTTGTTGGGATGACCTTGATGAACTGTCAGCTACAACTTCCGCATGGACGCTAGTATTATGCCCCACCGCAAATTCAACACAATTCCGATAGAGCAGTTGCAAAGATTCTTGTTCATAGCGTAGATCACCATCAAGACTGTCACTGCTAGTAAGTGGTTTGCGTATAAAGATTGCCTGATGGGGATTACTGCCCTGCACCTTAACTTCTGGTTGAAAGAGCCAAGCCGAATCCCGATTTTGCTTAGGTTCCGTTTGCCTATTTTCTAAAAAGATAGTCACAATCCAATCACGATCAATTTTACGACAACGCACCCGCACGACTACAGCAGGTGCATTTTTGCGATCGGGATACCATTCCCTTGTCTGTTCAGTAGTTGCTGCAATATCCGCTAATTTAAATATGCCAGAGCCATTAATCGGATTACGTTGCCAAACAGTTTTAGGATTATTCTTATCATTAGTAATTACTTCGCTTTCGCCTTTTTTGTAATATCCCCAAATAGCCTGAATTGTGATCTCGTCAAAATCACCATCCACACAAAAACTCAAACCAATTGACGATGGAAATAAGCTGCTAGGCGGTGCGACCTCCTCCGTATCACCATCATCGCTATTCTTTTTGCCTGCGATCGCCAGATTGTCCTGTTGAGCAGGATCTTCTTCTTGGGTAAGATCTATTTCATCACCAATTTGATCGCCAATTTGATCCCCAGATGCGACTTTTGTATAGCGTTTACGTGGTGCGATCGCCCCAACTAGATAGCGTTCAGTGAGGCTAGGCTCATCAACTTCCTCATTTTCACCATTTACAGGCCCCAGCAAATCCTTGTAAATCATTGCCACTAGCTTCTCTCGAATCTCTCTAGGCGTTGCCTTTTGGAGGATCTTTCCCTGCTCTACGTTCTCTGATGGAACTACAAATTCTGTACTGAGTAATAATTCCCCTTGCCCATTTTGCGGTTGACTTGTGGCGGGGATAAATTGCTCTTCTAAGAGTTTACCCTGTATCCTTGTCTTGTTTTTCCCCGATGATTTCCTTGACGATAATTTACCGATAACTCGATTAATGCGATCGCATAATTGTGGTGAAATAGTCTCCGTCCCCAAAACTGTTTCATGCGCTGCAATACTCAAACCTTGCAGTAATATTTCCAACTGACGATCGCTAATTTCTTCGACGAGACTCCAATCGAGATGAACTTTATCATCTCGCAATTGCTGATTAATTTCTTCAAGATTCAGTTGCTCGAATTCTTGGCGAGGAAGCTTGATAAGTTGCATAAACCCTTGCTATGGCATAATTTTCCCGTCTTTAGGGGTTATTTTACGCTAATTTTTCTTTTAATAGTGATTTAATCTAAATATTTTTGGTATTCCTAAAAAGGAAATCATTTATTATCCGAAGGATTGGCATTACCATATTTTGTAAATTTTGTAATGAGACACTTGAGTTGTAAAAACAAAACTTACTTTGCAATATATCCCTACTTCCCTCTAATAGAGATTTATAAACTTTGATGAGACTCTAATATGAATTGACAAGAATTAGATGAAGTTTTGTGGATATGCGCCCATTTATCCCTGAAATGTAGACTTGCTGATCTGAGTGTTAAAGTCTCTTATCCTAGAAGTTGACACCATAAGTTTGCCGCATCGGCAAACTTATGGTCATAATCACACTAAAAACAATCATTTTTGAAATTTGAGACCTAACTCGTCACAGAAACATCATAGAGCAGATAATCATACATTATTTGTCATTAAATTTATATGAATAAGTATTTATACTCGTTTTGATCAACGTGTTTTAAAGGTTTGAGGCGTTTGCTTGGCGCGTTGCGTTATATTGTTGAGGTATCTGCCCGTTAGTTAGTTGTCGTCATGCAAAAATGGTTTAATACTGCTGGTCCTTGTCAAGTTGATATTCATTACATGCTGCCGTCCACAGGGCGCTTGCCTGAGTTAGTCAATCTAATCTCGCAGCGGAATTATTTTGTCCTCCATGCGCCAAGACAAGTGGGTAAAACTACAGCAATGATTTCGCTGGCAAAGGAGTTAACAGCTAGCGGGCAGTATACGTCAGTGATGTTGTCCTTGGAAGTGGGAGCAGTATTTTCTCACGATCCTGAGTTAGCAGAGAGAGCCATATTAGATGAGTGGCAAGATGCGATTAGATTTTATTTGCCACCAGAGTTACAGCCAAGTAATGGAATTTTAGGAGAATCAGGTCGTCAAATCGGTGCTTTTTTGGCAGCATGGTCACAAGAATCATCGCGCCCTTTAGCAGTATTTCTTGATGAAATTGATGCTTTGAGTGATGAGACCTTGGTTTCTGTACTACGACAAATCCGATCTGGATTTCCCCGTCGTCCGCAGGGATTTCCGCAGTCAGTTTCATTGGTGGGGATGCGTGATGTGCGGGATTATAAATATGCATCAGGGGGAAGCGATCGGCTAAATACCTCCAGCCCTTTTAATATTAAAGTGCGTTCTTTTACTCTAAGTAATTTCACTCTTGAGGATGTGAGGAATCTCTATCAGCAACATACAGAAGCGACAGGACAGATATTTACGACTGAAGCTGTCGATTTAGCTTTTCATTTGACGCAGGGTCAGCCTTGGTTAGTTAATGCGATCGCTAAGGAAATTGTTGAATATATTGCTAAAGATCCATCTATTCCTATTACTGCTGAGCTAGTAAATCAAGCTAAGGAAGTACTGATAAAGAGACAGGATACGCATCTGGATAGCCTTGCCGAAAGATTACGGGAAGATAGAGTCAGAGCAGTGATTCAGCCTATTCTCGCTGGGCAGGAACTGCCAGATGTACCACAGGATGATATTCGCTACGTTTTAGATTTAGGGCTTTGTACTAACGAAAATGGTTTGGCGATCGCTAATCCTATTTATCAGGAAGTGCTTCCTAGAGTGCTTGCCTATGTAACTACTGCTTCTATTGGGTATCTTCAACCAATCTGGCTTAGTGAGCAAGGTGAATTTTTGCCCGATCGCTTGTTGGAAGCGTTCTTATTATTCTGGCGGCAGCATGGAGAGCCTTTATTTGACAGTACACCCTATCCAGAGATTGCACCTCATATTGTATTGATGGCTTTTCTGCACCGTGTTGTTAATGGTGGGGGCACTTTGGAGAGAGAATATGCCATTGGTTCGGGAAGAATGGATATTTGTTTGCGCTATGGTAAGACAACTTTGGCGATGGAGTTGAAAGTATGGCGAGACAAGAAGCCAGATCCAATCAAGGAAGGATTAAAGCAGTTGGATAAGTATTTATCGGGGTTGAGTTTGGATACGGGTTGGTTAGTGATATTCGATCGCCGTTCTGGCTTGCCGCCGCTAAGCGATCGCACTACTACTGAAAATGTCATCAGTCCCGCAGGGCGAGAAATTATTGTAATTCGAGGCTAGAGACTGCTTGCTATGTCAATACCAGAGCTGACTTTAGTTGTTTACAGTGAATTGCTTAGAGCGATCGCCTTACGCGCAGCTTGGGCATATTTTCTCACTGTTTCATAGGGCATATCGAGATCGATCGCGATCGCTTTGAGACTTTCGCCTAGTTCATACCTTGCTAAGATGGTTGCCCAGATAGTAGCGGTGTTCTGAGCGCGATCGCCTCCTTGTCTTTTTTTGGTTTGTAGAAATAGCTCTGTTAGCTCAGCGATTCTCTTAATTAAATGCTCTTGAATGGGAGTTGTTACTATTGATTCTTTTTCATTCTTCCAGTTTCCGACTTCATTCTTCCCAATTAGTCTCGTTTGTCCTAGCCCAAACGTTGTTTTATGCCCCGTTCCGCAATAATTAGCGAGTTTAATTAATGCCGAGAGCAACCTTTCAAAATCAGAATTATGAGAAGCTTTGAAATCGACAGCAAATTCGACTGTACCAGTAAATCCAGTCACATAGCCCTGTTTTGCAACAGCAACCTTAGTACAGACAAGATCGTAGTTAGTTATATAAACTACCTGTTCAATCCATGCTAAAAACTCCTCTTGAGGAAAAGCTTCAGGCGCAAAGTCGTTCCATCGGCGGAGGTAGCTATGGAAGATGTTGGCGGGAATCGGTAAGGGTAAATGATGATTTTTGCTACGAAAGCAAGTCGGCGTTAGGAAAGCAAGTGTAAATCTGGATTCTGGATTTGCTGAAGCTGACCAGAGATTATTGTAGGTGGTGGCAGGTTGATTAATGGCTATCTGCGCGATCGCAAAGTTGCCACTGTAAAGATTAATCGTTTCTGGATGGTCGTTGTACCAAGTTCTCAACCATTCACATAGATCATTTGATAGGGCGGAGATTGTCCATGTATAGGTGCTATCGGCTCTAGCGAGGAATGTATTGGCTATGAGTTCAAGTTTGCCATTGAGGGGAGATATGGCAAAGGCTTTTTCGGATTGTCCATCATGGAGATATGCTGAGAGTTGTGGATCGCTAGCACGGACTTGATGCAGAAACCACGCATGTAAGGCAGTGGTGTAGTTAGGGGATAATTCAATGTCGGCGATCGCTTTTAAGGTCAGGGTGATACTGACGATTTCGGTGTCGTCTGTCCATGGGGCGATCGTTGGTTTCTGGGGGCTTGGCATGGAATGCTTAGTAAGTCTTGACTGGTTTAAGGCTATAGGAGAGTTTGATCTCCATTACCTTGGGATTGACTGGTTTATTATCAATATAATCGCTCAGTACATATTGTAATCGACGATCTGGACTTGCACAGGCTAGGACTAGTCCTGCGGTCATAGATTTTGTACCGCCTGTATAGTCGGCAATGATGTCTGAGTTATCCAGATCATAATTTTCCTTCGCATCTTGATATATGGCTTCGACAATTTTACGAATCTGATTAGGATCGTTAGCATCTTCAGGGTTGATGACTAGGGAAAGTTGTTTTTTAGGGTTTTCTGGATCGCTTAATGGGTAATCGCGATCAAAGTGAAAAATATTGTCAGGTATAATTAGATCCTTAATTATTTCCTTAGTGGCTGCTAGTGCTTTGTCTCCTCCGCAAATAATCCAACAATGCTGAAGATCGCCTTTACTTTCTTTCCAGTGATGTTGAATGGCAATTTTTGCAGATGAGTCTACTGTGAGACTGGCAAAGATAATTAATCCTCTAAATGTGGCGTTTAGTTCTTCGGGGGCTTCACTGATAAGGCTGCGATCGCTAAAGATATTTGAGATGATGCGTTTGATGTTGGAAATTGATAGAAATAGAATGATCGAGAGGATGCTTACTACAACAATTTGCCAAAAGATTTTGCTCAAGCCATATTTTGTCTCTAACCATGTGCCGAGGGTGTCAAGAAGCAGTGTCGATAATCCGTTGGCGGCAATGCTGAGGGTTAGGGTAAAGACAAAGAAGATGATGGGATATTTATTGGGCTTGGCGAGGGAGTCTATAGTTTTACGCATTGCTTTACAGGGAATAATTAGACAAAACCAGCTTTAGGTTCAAATTATACAAGTTTCAGGTAAAGGGAGTGTTCCGTCATCATTTACCGATCAAGAAATTTTTTGTATAGTTGTTATATGTTTATAAGGAACATGAGCTATGACTGCCAATAGTACGTTACGCGATCGCCTTGTCAAAAAGTTAGATGATCTTGAAGCAGACAAATTAAATTCTGTAATTGATTTTGTAAACTTTCTACTTTATCAGCAACAAGTTAATCAGAATCAGTCAAAGCCTAAAATAATACAAGACAGAAAGATTTTAGTTGAAGATCTCAAGCAGTTACTTAAAGAGACTCAGGCTATTCATGCAGATAATCCAATAACCGAAGAAGAAATTGCCGAAGAAATTGCTGCTTATCGTAGGGGCGAATGATTAAAGTTATTGTTGACACTAATATTCTGATTTCAGCTTCACTGACAGGACGTTATCCTGAGTCTGTCATTTTAACTTTGGTATCTAATCCAAATTTTATGTGGGTTGTGTCTTAAGGAATTCTGGCTGAGTATAAAGCAGTTTTAATGCGTAAAAAATTAAAGCTGTCCACAGAGCAGCAACAAAGATGGCTAAAAATTATTGATGCATTTACAACGACTATTGATGTGAGTATTTCTGTTGATTTTCCTAGAGATCCTAAGGATGCTAAGTTTTTGGAATGCGCGATCGCGGCTAATGCCGCCTATTTAATTACTGGCGATCGCGATTTTGATGATATTTCTGATTTGCAAAATACACAGGTAGTTTCTGCATCAATGTTTTTGGAGATGGTTGAATTACAGGCAGAAGATTGAAGACTGAAGATCGAATTTAGATTAAAGTTTTTGGTAAATTATTATTTCTCATTTCGTTCTTTGTTACTAGTATTTTCATCTCTTGGTCTTCTTTCCCTCTTCAATCTTCGGCACTGGTCAGTGAAGGAGTGAGGGTTAAAATAAAGATGTAGAGCCAAGGAGTAAATCATGAAATGTCCCCACTGCCAAAGCGAAAAGGTAGTCAAGAATGGCAAGGATTACCACCAAGACGGCAAAGCGATCCAGAATTATTTATGCAAAGGATGTGGCAAAAGATTCAACGAACGGACAGGAACAGCGATGTCAAGGCTAAGAACCCCAGCAAGTATCGTGTCCTATGCGCTGAAAATGAGGACAGAGGGGATGGGAATCAGAGCAAGTGGGAGAGTGCTAGAGAAATCGCACACCAGCATCATGAGATGGGAGCAAAAACTGGCAAATCAAGCACAGCAATGGAGTCCAGAAGCCCCAGCAGGAGGAGAAGTGACTATTGAAGGAGATGAAATTTATACTCGCGTAAGCGAGAACCTTCCCCCCCAGTGAATCAAAAGGGTGGACAGTAGTATTTATCGAACGCAACAGTCGCTATTGGATTGAAGCAAAGGCAGGCAAGAAAACCACCGAACTATTTGAGAAAGCAACAAAAACAGCATGGCAATGGTCAAAGGCAATTCAATACATCCGATGGTTTAGCGATGGTGAAAGGAGATATGCCCAACAACTTTGGCAAATGGCAAGTGTGTACCTCAAATCCACCGAAGTAAGCCGTGAGTATGGACATCGGAAAGTATGGCGATATGGATTAGAAGTGGCGATCAAAATCAAAGGCTCACAGGGCAATCGTCGAGTCGAATGGGTAAAACCTGAGCATCCTTATACCGCGATTAGCGACAGGAGTGACGTTCATGCTAATCACAATGAAGCAAACAACAGTGCATTGAGAAGGAGATGTAGCGCTTATCGCCGCAGACAAAACCTATATGCAAAGAATACTGAAGGATTACAACGCGCAGTCACTGTGCAAAGATTGGTACACAACTGGGTAAGACCTCACGGGGGCTTAGGCAAGAACAAGACTCCAGTTATGGCGATCGGGCTATATCATCGACCGATTTCTATGCTGGAGTTGCTGTCATTACGCGGCTTTACTTCCCTCACGCCTTAACTGACCAGTGCCCAATCTTCTTTCTTCCGTCTTTCCCTTACGTTTCCGTCCCCTTGCGGGGTAAAAAAATTGAAACTAGCTTTTCCGTACTCCCCTGTCAAAGACAGTGATTGTTTCCGTCCCCTTGCGGGGTAAAAAAATTGAAACTTCTTTATACGATAAATCAGCAATGATCGTATTGTTTCCGTCCCCTTGCGGGGTAAAAAAATTGAAACTATCGTGTATTGACCTTACCTTATGAGGGTAACCAATGTTTCCGTCCCCTTGCGGGGTAAAAAAATTGAAACTGTTGATCTTAATGATTTAAATACTAAGTGGCGAGAGTTTCCGTCCCCTTGCGGGGTAAAAAAATTGAAACGAAAGGCAGGATGTATCTACACCGTAACTGGTAAGTTTCCGTCCCCTTGCGGGGTAAAAAAATTGAAACCGTTTGCAACCTGGAATTGGAACTTCATCAAAGTTTCCGTCCCCTTGCGGGGTAAAAAAATTGAAACTTTTTTCTTAAAACACTTAAATTTAGTTGCTATCTTCAGTTTCCGTCCCCTTGCGGGGTAAAAAAATTGAAACTTGTTAATCTTGATTGCTTCTGTATCATCCTATGGTTTCCGTCCCCTTGCGGGGTAAAAAAATTGAAACTCGATGAGAAAGGTTTAACTTTTTTCAATTACGTTTCCGTCCCCTTGCGGGGTAAAAAAATTGAAACACATGACCGTGACTGTTGATCTTCAAGGCAATGGTTTCCGTCCCCTTGCGGGGTAAAAAAATTGAAACTTTTTTCTTATTCTGTTTTCAAAATCTCACAAAGTTTCCGTCCCCTTGCGGGGTAAAAAAATTGAAACTTTAGCATGGTAGTCAATTTTCTTTACGTTCAATGTTTCCGTCCCCTTGCGGGGTAAAAAAATTGAAACCTGTGTCTGTGTCTGCGTTCCCATACTCATCCGTTTCCGTCCCCTTGCGGGGTAAAAAAATTGAAACCATAATAAATATGGAAAAATCTTCGCAATCTTGTGTTGGTTTCCGTCCCCTTGCGGGGTAAAAAAATTGAAACACAGTAGCCTTAACGGACAAGCACAGCAGTTTCCGTCCCCTTGCGGGGTAAAAAAATTGAAACGCCTGTAAAAGCTGATACAGTAGTCGTCGATGATAGTTTCCGTCCCCTTGCGGGGTAAAAAAATTGAAACCCTCGGCTTCTGGAGGGCTTACCTAGAGCGCATTTGACAACACGAAAATTCTTGGGGGTAAGAAAATTGTCAAGTTATTGAGAATAGCTATCAATAAGGATCTTTCAAAACAGGCTCAAACCCTTACTGGGAGAGCGAGTTCTTGGGGTTGACGAAGTTATGCGGTTTTCAAGGTACTGGCTGACCCCTAGAACTGGGTCTATGAGATATAGTCTATGCCACCTCACACAAAACGTCAACATGATGCAAAATAGCCCGCATCACACCAGTTTTGCCCCGACAGCAAAGCAAAATCACCTTACCTGAAATCGCCCCTGATCGCTTTAACGCCGCAACTGCATCAGTTTGACCATGACGCATATAGCCCGTCAGGATAAAAATGAGATCGCAGTAGAGGATCTTTGCCTTGATTTTGCTGCCTCCAATGCCGAGCTTACTAAACGAAGGCAACTCAACCCAATCACATAAACCGTAACCTTTCCGCAAAGCATGGCTGACCTCGCGATAAATACTGGGATGCCCACCCACGATCGCTATTTTTAACTGAGAGCGCTGCAACATCACTATTTACCTCGCACCAGCCACGCACTGGCATTCTCAGACATCCGCCCTAGAGCCGTAATAATCTCATCATATTGACGATAGATCTCCTGCCCTTTTTCCGCATCGAAATAGCCACAGGTCACAGCAAACTCAATCCATGACTGAGCTTTAGCCGCATGAGATGCCGCATCACTGATACCAGTAATAAAAGCGCGATAAGCATAGCGTTTGTGCCAAGCCGCCGCCACATGAATAAAAACTAACCTTGCGGCAAGCAACATCGGTTCAGCCAGCAAAGTTTTCTCACGTTCAGGTAACTCATATTCCAATTCACGCAGAGACATCGCCGCCTCAAACGCCAATTGATATACCCGCAATTCCTGATACTTAGTAATAAAGTCCCGTGACATAACCACCTCATATTGTTAAATTTAGTTTTCGATTAGAAACGATTAAGAATTGTTTTAGATCCCCCTCAATCCCCCTTAAAAAGGGGGAAGAAGAAGATTTCCCCCCCTTTCTAAGGGGGGCTGGGGGGGGGCTGGGGGGATCTCTTTTTCAGACAATAAAAGCCACATCATCAACCTGAAAATCAGGTTGCATCCCCACAATCTTTACTAACTGTCGATGTCGTGGGGACATGGGATAAAACCGAATCTGGTCTTCTTGCGCCTTAATCAGCTTCTGAACACGTTTCTGTACCGTTTTGTACTGATCGGGAGACAGCACACACTCAAATACCGACTTCTGTACCCTCAGTCCATACCCCTGCAAAAAGTTTGAGACTTTAGTACGACGGCGATCGTTAACGATGTCGTAGCAAACTAGATAAAACATCCTATTTATCCCACTTCATCGGACGGTATACTGCTTGCTCACCAATCAGGCAAGCAACATATTCCCAAACCTGTAACTCCATACAACGGCGATAACTGACCTTATAGCCCGTATGCAAATGCACAACCTCTGTCGCCAGTTTCTCTTCCCAATGCTTCAAGAAACGCTTCAGTCCATCGGGATGGAGATACACACCACCTCGCGCATCGGGAGGCGTAAAATCTTCTGGGGAGAAGATATTGGAATTGATCAAATAAGCCACAAATGAATCAACTACAGGAGCGCGAAACTCCTCCATCAAGTCACAAACCAAGGCAGGTAAGTTGGGGCGTGGCGTATGCAAATTACCAAAGTGCGTATGCAAACCGATCGCTTCAATCATCGAGTGTACATTTTGGGAAAGCAGGGTATAGCCCAAACTCAAGAGACTGTTAATTGGATCGGTGGGTGGGCGGCGAGTTCGCTTTTCAAATTCAAACTTGCCATTGAGCAGAGAAGCAAAAGCTTGAAAGTACAAATTTGCCGCATGACCTTCAACCCCAAGCAAAGATTCCACGGATTCAATAGTCGGGATACTTTGGATTGACTCCGCCAATTCACTAATGGCATGGGTTGCCATCTCTGTCTTGCGTTTGCGATTGAGACGCTGTAAGACAATCCGTGAATTATGGATTTTGCCTGCCACAATACTTTTTGCCTGAGTGAGTACAAAAACAGGATCATGGGAATGCAAAACCTGTTGGGATAGATACTCAACTTTTGCCTGATTTGCGGTTTGCAATCTTCCAAAATAGCGCCCATTGCTAGACAAATACATCACAGGAATCCGATGTTGCAAAGCCAAACTCACAGCACCATGAGACATCGTGCAGCTACCAAACAAAACCACATGACTGACCCGATTAATCGGCACATTACAGCGCAATTGCTGCTGGTGAAAGACTTGAAACTGTTGCTGTTGCACTTTGAGATAAGCACCTTGATCGCTGACATAGAGTGTAGACATACCTTCTTTCCAATATTCTTGATGAGATTTACTGCTAGATTGGCGATCGCCCTTGACGATGCCACAGATGAGCGGACGGACAGCACTTGGCTGCGGTGATGGTTTGGGCTTAGCCTCGGTGGAGGTCTTGCGTTCGGGGGGATAGATTTCACCGCCACAAAAGCGATAGCCCAAAAACGTAAACTCCTGATCGGGCGCAAAAATATGGGTTTTCTCTGGATGAAGGCGTAAGTAAATGGCTTCTAACCATTCCGCCATCAGTGAAATCGTGCGATTTGCCTGTATGGGACTGTGGCAGACCGCTAGACAGTCATCGCCATAGCGCACGAGATTGATGCCAGCATTCAAACATTGGCGATCAAACTGACTGAGGTAGAGATTTGCTAGTGCGCCAGAGAGAATGCCACCTTGTAAAATCCCTTTATTAGGACGGGTAAAGTAGCCATTAATCACAATTCCTGCCTTGAGTTGCTGGATCATTAGGTGATGCAACATCGCAGCAAGTTTGAGCTTCTCAATGCGATCGCAAAGTAACGTCCAAGAAAGGTTATCGAAAAAGCTTTGGATATCAGCTTTGACTACCCATGCAGGTTGATGGTGATAGGCTTCCGCCACTCGTTCGATCGCATCTAGAGTTCCGTAACTAGGACGATAGGCAAAGGCAGCTTTGCTAATGGCGCGATCGAGCTTGGGATAAGCCCTTTGCAACATAAAGCGTTGGACTACGCGATCGCGCACTGTAGGAATGCCGACTAGCCTTTGACCACCGTCTTTTTTAGGTAAATAAAAACCCTTAGCAGGACTAAACACATACCGCTCTTGGTAGATATGTTGTTGGATCGTTTGAAGTTGCTCAGCAGCAATTCCCGCAAATAAATCAACGGTGATCCCATCAATCCCTGCGGAACGGCTGCCCTTTTGGACAAGATTCCAAGCGATCGCCAATTCTTCGATGGCAATTTTCATATCGTTTGATTTGGGTGTTGGGTTTCGTCATGACTTTTATTGTCGAGAATGGCTATATGAGTTACCGATATGGTGTATATGAGTTATATGACTTCGGTATATGAGTTACTAAAAGCGGAGTAATTGGCATGACGGGGCGATCGCTGTGTGTCTCTGCGGAGGGATTGATCAGGGCAAGACAAGCTTTGAAGCGTAAGGGGATTACTCAAAAAGCGATCGCAAATACAGGAATTGCCTCATGGTCAACCGTAAATAAGTTTTTTAATAGCAAACCCATTGATCGGTTTCCATTTATCGAAATTTGCCATTTTCTCGATCTGCAATGGGAAAGCATGGTTGATGGTTTACAGGATCTAGAAGATCAGCAAAAGCCAGAACCTGAGCCAAGCAAAACTAGTCAATTAGTCCGTCAACAATCAGCGATCGCGAGGCAATCCCTAACTCCACGCATTCTCGAACGCATTCCCCGTGAAGTTGTGGAGAAAAAATATTTACCTGCCATTCATCGAGGCACAAAAGAAGGCTTTCAGCGTATCGTAACGATTGTGGGTGGTGCAGGCTATGGCAAAAGTACGATTCTTGGCAATCTATACGATGAACTTAGCCGCGAGAAATCAGGTTGGGTTGGCTTGGTTTTATGTGCGTCTCTCTCATTAGAGACCCGTCCATCGTTACAGGATTTAGCGATCTCCTTTGGTGAAAGTCTCACAGGACAATCCCTTTCCATTGTGTCTGTGTGTGAAGAAATGCACCAAAGTTGTAGCCGAGGGGTTCTGCTGATTGATACCGTGGACTTAGTGGCGAGTAATGCCTTTGTCCTAGTTTTTGACCGTTTATTGCGGCAAATCCTTGAGACAGGGACAACGGTTGTTTTTACTTGCCGCGAACAAGACTATAACGAAGTTCTCGAACCAATTCGCGAACGGATGTCTGGCGTTTTCCAATTGCTCGATCGGCATACGGTTCCAGTCTTTAACCAAGCTGAAATCAGCCAAGCTGCTGCTACTTTTTTTGCTAGACAAGAAACCAACTTAAAGCAACAGGGTTCAGCCTTTGCTAACCAAATTCTTGCTCTATCAGCAGATAGCCGTTCGTTAAGAGAAATTATCGAAAATCCCTTACTATTAGCCTTGCTTTGCGATTTGTTTGCCAGAGATGGTAATGTTCCGTCCGATTTGACGGTAAGTAAGCTGTATCAACGTTATTGGCAAGAGAAAGTTACCTATAGTCGAGGCGATCGCAGTCGGACTTCTCTCTTAGCAATGGATAAAGAAAGACTATGTTTAGCGATCGCCCGTTCTCTATTTGGATTGTCTCAAAGCAAGCTACAGGAATCGCTCTATCGCGATGAAATTGATATTGGCTTTGATGCGAATTTGACCGCAGCCTATGACGATCTGTTGAGTGAAGGAGTGATCGAACATTTACCATCAATGCGGGTACATTTCTTTCACCAGACCCTTTTGGAATATGCGATCGCCTATTGGTTAACCCGTCAAACCGTTAAGCCTCAACGGATAGCATGGTTCAATCAATTACATAATGCTGATGCCACCAGTACCTATTGGTATCCTGTTTTACGTCAACACCTCACCATTTTAGTAGAAGAGACCGAATGGCACGAGGCTCTAGAACGGCTTGACCGTCGGAACTTAGCTGTCTTTAGCGCGATCGCCTTTGCCGCCGCTTCACGCGATCGCCCCGATGCATTACAGGATTTGTTGCCAACGGCGCTAGAACTTGGTGAAGTCTACCAAAAGCGCTTAAGGCAAGCTTTAGAAATCGCTCCGCGCCAATTGATTGAATATGTGTGGGATCTGTTGTTAAGTTTGCTAGAGCGTAGTGGTCATACGCCTACGATCAACACAGCAAAGACGATCAGTCTCCTGATTGCCCAATGGTGGTATACCCTCAGCGATCGCCTGCCAGAAGCGATCTTGTCTGTAGCAAGGCGTGATGGCAGTACTAATCATCAAATTTACGCTGGCAAAGAAGATCGAGCTATTGTCTATGGTTGGTTGCTCCAACATTGTTTACCATTATTAGCTGAGAATCCTAAACCCAAATTGCTCCAATCAATTCGCGAACATTATCAATTTTTTGGTCATGATACGCGCATTGCCATACTTGACTTACATTCACGACCGACAATATCAGCAGAAATCCGTAGGCAATGGCTAATCGATTTACTGAAATTCCCTATTGGCAATTTTCAAGCTTTGGAAGTTGCCACAGTCAAGTTTGTTGCCAAGGTGATCCATGAGTCTCTATCGGTTAAAAACTTTTCTCTATGGCAAACTTGGCAAGATGCTCTCTACTCAGAATATGCGAAGGGTTGGGATGCCATTCAAGCTTCAGCCATCGGCTGCTATGCATCGGAAAATCAGCAGGTACTGTCAGGTATTTTAGAAGATATTATTGCTCACAATATCGATCGCTTACGACGAAATTACATTGCGATCGCTGCCGCACTTGAGCAAGGTGCAGGTGAACAAATTGCGCTATGGGTTGCACAAAAAGATCCCTTAACGCTTGCTCCCGCTTGTCTGAAGCCCTTAGCTGCCTTTATCAATAAATTGGGCGATAAATTTCCATCTGCTAGTCAAGAACTATTAGCAGGTTGGTTAAGTCAACTGCCTCAAGATGAGATCCCGATGCGAGATTTGCTTTTTGCAGTGGATAAATTGGCTGATGCTTCTTTCACTGCACGATCGCTACTGCGTCAGCTTATTTCCCAATTACCAGAGCGCGATCGCCAAAATGAGCAGGTGCGGTTACTTCGCTTTGAGCCAATTGCTAATCATCCCCATTTCTTGGCTCTCGATAAATCAACTCAGTCAGTTTTAGTAGCTTACTATCGGCAACAAGCATCAATTAACCAAGATGCGATCGCCAAGTTACTGGAAGCCTGTCTTTCTAAATTCAAAGATATTGCAGTTTCTGCTAGTCAGGATTTTGTTAATTTGCCAATGCTCACCAGCGATCGCCTGATTCCTTTGCTCAAGAGTCGGTTTATCGGTGTAAGGGTGAATGTGCTGAAGGCTCTCTTTGCTCACTATGATAAGGGGCGTAATCTCACTGAGTCGGATCTGGCTACTATTTGTGGGATGCTTTTGCGAGAAGACAATCAGGTAGTTGCTTGTGCTTTATGCGAGATTGTGGCGGCGTGGGTGCAGCGCTATCGCCAGTTACCTGATGCGGCATTTGAGGCGATCGGTGATTTGCCGCGAAGGGTTGATCAAAATTTTGATGGTGGTTTGGCGCGGGTTTATATTTCTGCACTGAAGGCGATCGCTCAAACTGAATCTCCTAAAATCCATCGGGAGAAAATAGCCATACAGACTCGTTTTTTTTTTGAAGTCGATTAATCTGATCAAAATCTCTCATAGTGAGTCTGAGTCGATCGATCTACTCAGTGCTGTCCAAAGGCTCTATCCTGCATTGCTTGGTGAAATCGTAGCTCAAGATTGTCCCATCCTTGCCGACCGTCAATGGTGGCGGTCAATTTTTGCGGTGATTAAAACTATTCGCCGTGTTGAGGGTGTGTCATCGCCGCTTTTGGATGCGATCGTTTTGAGTGATTGGTGTAGTCAAGAGGTGGAAAATGTGGTGTTGGAGGTTAGGGGGGTATAAGCAGGGAAAACGGAAGATCGAAGAGGGAAGACTGAAATTAAAGACGGAAGAGGGAAGACTGAAGATCGAATTTGGATTGAATTTTTTGGTAAATCATTATTTCTTATTAGGACTTACGCAAAAGAACGAGCCGTAGGGGCAATTCATGAATTGCCCCTACGGCAAAATGAGGCTTTCAGGGCATTTTTGCGTAAGTCCTACTTATTTCTCATCATTACAGTTTTCTTGTTTTTTATCTTTTCTTCTCTCTTCAATCTTCTTTCTTCCCTCTTTCTCCTGCGTTTCCGTCCCCTTGCGGGGTAAAAAAATTGAAACAAGTGCATTCATAATCTGTATATTAATAGCTCAAGTTTCCGTCCCCTTGCGGGGTAAAAAAATTGAAACTCCTTCGATGGCATTGACTACAAACCTCGATGAGTGTTTCCGTCCCCTTGCGGGGTAAAAAAATTGAAACCTGTGGTAAATCTGCCACTTGAACTTCAAAATGTTTCCGTCCCCTTGCGGGGTAAAAAAATTGAAACTTTAGAAAATGTTGGTCAATACGTGTTTATGCCTGTTTCCGTCCCCTTGCGGGGTAAAAAAATTGAAACCGTTCCAACTGGCTTTATTGAAAATCTTTACGGGTTTCCGTCCCCTTGCGGGGTAAAAAAATTGAAACCATTGGCAACACAATGGGAAGTGGTACCACTCCGTTTCCGTCCCCTTGCGGGGTAAAAAAATTGAAACGGTAAAATATTCACTATTTGCCATCTACAGCGTTACGTTTCCGTCCCCTTGCGGGGTAAAAAAATTGAAACTTTTGTTTGACTGGAAGAAATAACTAAAACAAACGTTTCCGTCCCCTTGCGGGGTAAAAAAATTGAAACTTTATGTTAATGGCACTCCAGAAATTGGTTTCTGTTTCCGTCCCCTTGCGGGGTAAAAAAATTGAAACCCTCGGCTTCTGGATAGCTAGCCTAGAGCGCATTTGACAACACGAAAATTCTTGGGGGTAAGAAAATTGTCAAATTATTGAGAATAGTTTTCAATAAGGCTCTTTCAAAATAGGCTCAAACCCTTACTGGGAGAGCGAGTTCTTGGGGTTGACGAAGTTATGCGGTTTTCAAGGTACTGGCTGACCCCTAGAACTGATCAGCGATAACGCTAGTGTAAATTATCTGAAACCATCCGTCAATACTTGGTATATCCCATGCTAAGTCTAGTTTTGATACCCGTCCCCGAAAAGGCGGCATAATTAACCAACAAGTTAGCCACATTGATTAGTAAAGGATCGACCCTACCGATCGCCTGCATTGTCACCTGACCCGTAAACCCAGTACATTGACTTTGATGAATCTGCACAGTCCCAGTCCTAATGTGATGACGAGTGATCGTAAAATAACTGGTCAGATAAGCGATCAGATCGTCACTACCTAAATATACAGATGCAAAATGATTCCATCGTTCTAGCCAACTACGAAACATTAGTTGCGGAATCGGCAGAGGTAAATGGGTACGACTTTGAGCAAAAGCAGTAGGCGTGAGAAAATTGAGTTCAAATTTTCTAATTGCTTCAGGTTCATTCGCAACTATTTCTGTATAAAGATTTTCGTAAGTAGTGACTTCATCTTGACGATCGCTAATCTCAAACTGCGCTCCCAAAAACTCAAGCGCTTCACCCAGATCTAAATCAGCGATCGCTTTAGAAGATGACTCTTGTAAACCGCTTAGAGTAAGTGTATAAACCTGATCTGGTAGAAAAGTTATAAAGTCAGCAGAGCGATCGCAAACTCCCAGAATGCCAGAAAAGGTAGTACTAGGAACTTGCTCTTCACCCATACGAATATCAAGCCGATTGTGTAAGTCTTTGGTTAAACTCAGATGGTGAGAGCGTGGCAATGTCACAGGTTCAGGAACACTAAGCTGCCATGTAGAACGAATTAGCATAAATTATATGGATTTAAACATAGCCCAACCGAGGACAAATTGAATTTCTCTTTTAGTGTTTGCTACTGTGCGCCGTGACTTAGGCGCTTCAAAATCGGGCGCTCTAATACCACAAGCATCACGGATTTGAGAGCGTAGCCCATCTTCTAGCAAAGTTCCGATGGTTGTTCCTGTCATACCACTTCCCCATCCAATTCGGAGAGCATAGGGACAGGTCTCTTTTTCATACAGTTTATGAATGCGATCGTAGTCGAGATTAATGGTTTGTCCATTGGTATCTTTAGCATTGAGGTTATTTTTAACACCCTGCCAATAGTCATGTTCAAAGTCCCATTGCTCTTGAGCAAATTCTTTGCAGATTTTGATAATATCGTCAATAGACTGAAAAGGAAGAATCATATTATTACGATGGCGAAACCACGACAGCATTTCTAAATCCAGAGTAATCTCAAAGGGAACTTGCAGATTAGAAACCATTTCCGCATAAAGAGAAGCGCAATATTTTGCCTTACCATCATTAAAATGACTTGTGACCAATACTTCAGTAACTAATGACTGATTGTAAATTACAGTTTGTCCTTGCTTATTGGGCTTTTTAAATTCTTCAATCGGTTCTGTATCAGAAACGTGAATAGCCCTCATAATGTCAGTATTCGGATTAGGACGATCTTGAACGGGTGCATTGCGATCTTGATAGGTTAAACCATAGTTTGCAAACAACTCATCCATGAATAAGCGATCGTCAACAAATTTAGCTCTGTGTTTGAGTTCACCTAAACTCTTTTTTAGCTGACCTTCAATAGCACTAACATGATTTTGCTTTGGGACATTAAATTTCTCGACGTTATTTAGCAAGTAATAGGCGATCGCGGTTCTAATTGCACCCTTAATCGAACTTCCAGGCACATAAAGCTTACCCATACCATTCCGAATCATCGGACGCAGATCGGTGATTTTCTGCTCAGTTAAGCGTTTGCTAGATCTGTAATCAGGGAAAATTGGTTTACCGTCATCGGTTTCGATGTCATACCAGCGATCGCCAAAGGCATTTTTTAAGAGAGATGTGATCTCTTGTCTATCTTCAATGCGATTGATATATTCCTGTAACTTGCCTTCTTCGCGCAATGCTTGGGCTAGAGCATCACAATCGGGTAAATAAACGCGATTACCTGTTGCCACATATTCAAAGGGATTAAGTTTAGAAACCTCTGAGCCAATATGGAACATTTGGCTATAAAGTTGAAATTTCTTCACTTCTAGTTTGCGTTGTTCCCTGATTTCAAAGCGATCGGGCAATGTATTAATTTGATTCATAAAGATTCCTTTAAGCTGATTTCAATCGGCAGACTGAGGGCAATCCCACTGCGATATATTTTATGCGGAGCAAATTGATGGGGCGTAACATCGGCGAGCTTGCCTATCGGAACTTCTCGAAATACAGAGCCTTCAGCAAACATCGTGACTTTTTTGCGTCTTTGGTTTTTAGCTGCCGAAGTAATCCAACCTCCACGTTCCTGTAGTTCATAGCTAGAATCATCTAACGAGATTGGTTTGTTATCCCAATAAAGACTTATTAGACTTTGAGAATTGCCACCATCGAAAGATAGAATCTGTTCCCACTGCTCATCTAAGTCATGCCATGAAGGTTCAAATCTACCTGCACCACTTGATCGCTCACCGCCTAGTCCTTCTTCTCCTAAAAGCTCTAACACAGACTTCAGATCATTTTCGAGGCTCTGGTCAGTGAATTTAACTAAGAAATACAAGCCAGATTTGTCGTTAGCTTCTGAACGATAGCGGACAAAGGCGGTGTGGTAAAGATTAGTGGATCGAGTAATTCGGTCTATGGCAACCTTAGGGTGTTTCTCAATCTCGAAACATTGACTATACAAGCTTTTAGGTAAACCAGCATTATCAAACCCCCCATCCTGATACCAGCTTTTCCATGTCTTGAGATCCAAGAAGTTTAACTTTTTATAATCCTTGGCAATTTTGAGGTCGTTACCAATTGGATAATTTGTTGGCGGTTGCTTGGGACGAGGCAAGTAATAGGTGACTCCACTACTTGTTTGACGATAGATAAAGCTAGAACTTAGGCGAAATGGGGGAGATTCTTTTTGAAAGCGATCTAGCAGTGTATCTAGATTTTTGCCCAATCGGGCATAGGAGATCGCGATCGCGCTAAAGAGGGTGTCTGACCGCACTCGTTCGCTAGTTTCTTCCATACCAATGCCCAATTCGCCAAAATGAGCAGGATTATTCTTGAAATCTAGTTTGACTAATTTCCATTTGCTCATGGCTAATTTTTCCCTGATGGCAATTGTCTCTCCACAGCACTAGTCACCTGATCAAAGTTGTTTAGCAATTGCTCGGTATTATCGGCGCTGTTGAGTGGGACTTGAGAAATGTGATTGGCAGTACCAATTGTTTTGTAGTATTCCAAATCACGATAGTAGAGTTGGAAATTTTCAAAGGCAACTTTGCCATAGCCACGAGAACCATGTCCACCAAGCGCGTCATCTTCAAGAATTGCAAGGGCGATCGCTAAATTTTGTAAGTCCTTAACCGCTTGTTCGGGATTCTCAACGGTATAGACTATCTCAAAATCAAATACTGCTCCCGCAGGTACACGCTCTAGTTGACGTGGGTTAGCGGCGGCGGTGATGCGATCGATGCCATTCTCAAACTTCCATTCAGTCATGTACAGCCCTGTATCAATAGATTTGAGAAGCACGGCTGAATCAGCAGTTAAGTGACTATCGCGCACGATTAGCCGCGCAGGAGAGTTGCGACCCTTTACTTTAACGTAACTAACTCCGTTAATATCTCTAGGCTTAACATTTTGCTCTCTATCAACACCCTCAGATTTTGACTCTGGTATCCAACAACTATTTGCAGTTGAACCAAACAAACGGCTCACTTCACAGGTTTCAGCACCTTCAAACTCGATCAATTGTCCCTTGTGTTCCTTGATTTCCGAAAAGCCTGATACTAGATCGTCACTTTCATAGCGAAATGTCCCGCTACCACCTGAGCGATTTACGGGCTTGTTCAGAAAGCGCTCTAAAATAGAACGCATTTTCCCCTTGATTGAAGAACCAGGGAGATAAGGATGTCTTGTTATTGGATCGCGGACAACGGATTTATCAATACCGCCGATATCAAGGCTCATACTGCCTCCGCCAATATGTAAACCAGTTTTGACAACTAGATGACTGGTGAGTTTCAATTTGCCAAGTAAAGGATTTTGAGTTTTCATTATTGGTCTTTGCCTCCTGCGGCTTTGTGGTATGCAATGATAGCTTCAATCAACTGAACAAGACGAGAAAAATCTTCCATGTCCATGTCCTTCTTGAGAGCCGACTCCAAAACTCTTTTCAATGGTTCAACTGGTCCTGAATTGTTATTAGTTGCTTGCCTTGCTGCTGCATAAGCAAGCTTCGGTCTTAATAAATGCAATTCAGCCTTGACATCTTCTGGCAACTGAGTCATCCCAGAATTTTTTACTTTCAATCGATTTATAGCATCTAAAAACTTGCGGATTTGAGTCGTCTTTAGCTTGTCTTGAGCTAGTTTTAGACCCAGTTTTTCGGTGTCTGCAACTAATTCGCGAATCTTGTAATCTTTCAATCCATTAGCAAACCCATTGATTTTCTTCACCATAGAAGCAACTATATCTTCTTCTGGATTTCCTGAGTTTTCTGGATTTTTGTTTGGTCTACTTGGAGAATTCATAGTGGTTAAAAGTTAATATGCATTTCGTTGTATGGAAATTAAACTTGTAAAATCTAAATTCACGATAAATGTTAGTTTTTACAATCGTAAGGAGATCACAGTATCTCTGAATCATCGTAATATTTCGTATATTTAGTACCCTCGATTTAATAATTCGATCCATGTAGCGATCGCTCGAAAATATGGAGCATTGTAGGGACTCATGAGCGATCTCCGAAACTCATCACTTAATTTCACCTCCTTGGGTAAGCGAGAAATGGTGTAAGCAATTTGCGGTAGATGTAAGTAATATCGCAAATCCCTTGCTTCATCAGAATCTAGACTTTTCTGCTTATGTCGCAACTCTTCTAGTTTCTGCTCCTGCAATTGAGCAGCTTTGAGCAAGTTCCGCACAAAAGCGCGAGAATATCCTGAAGCAAATCCTTGATCGATTAAGGTACTTACGAATGGCAAGACTCCTGCTAAAACTGGAATATTTTTTTCCTGCTGCCAATACCTATCTTTGCCATCACGTTCTTTAATAGCTTGAATAATCATCTCAGGTTCGTTCCCTAGCCACTCGTCCCATTTTAAGGCAGTACCGAATAATCCCAAACTATCTCGACCATTACCTTTAGCTTTATCCTCAGCTTCACCAGATGTTCTTGCGGATTGATAAAGGGGAAACTTTGCATCATCAATGCTAATACCACCTGAGAGAGTGATATCAGGATGGTTGCCTGTATAGGATCGAAAGGATTGATAGACATCAAAGGCAAATTCGACAACTTCATCCCATGCGCCGCTAATAAATAGATCATCACCGCCAGCATAGATAAACATTAGATTTGGGCGATCGCTTTCGGTTAACTTCACAGCTTGGCTAGTCAAATTATTTGAGCGATCGCTTGCTAAACTATTCAGATAGACCTTAAAGAAATAGCTCATCTGTCTTGACAGGCTAGCAACTCGTGGCAACGAATAATTATGACCTTCTAGCCCTTTCGCAAAGATTTGACCTAAGCGATCCACATCCATTCGCAAATAACCGACACGATTAATACCTTGAGAGGTTTCCGCTAATTCTTCAGCAGTTATGAACTTGCCGTCGTCAGTACTTTGATAGTATCTGCCCATTAACATCGGTACTGTTAGCCCTGTAGTGTAATTCTCAATCTCCCAGTTATTAATGCAATAGACAGTATCAGTTTCTGGATTGACGCTGAAATTAACCTCTCGACTATTCTCGAACAGATAGTAATATGAGCCATTGATTTCCATCCAATATTTAGCGCCTAACCTACCATCTGCTGGCGATCGCTTAGTTCGCAATATCGCCAACGTATCGGGAATCTCGTCACCTAGCTGAAACATATCACGACAAGTTTTACAGGCAAGAGTCGAATCAGATTCATGCCGATTTAAAGGTTTTAAATCTTCAGTATCATCGCGATGGCAAACTTTACAGGGTTGATAGCTATCACGAACTGCTAGTAATTTGCCGTTCTCGATTTGATGCCGAAATTTCTGGTTTTTATGCTGTGAAACTTTGGCGATCGCTTGATTCCAACAGTCCCGAAATAGGGCAGGTTTTAGATCATTCAGATCACAGGAACCGTAATCTAGTGAAAAGAAAATTTTACCTTGAAAATTTTTCTCTAGCCATTCGTTTATCTTATTTTGTAGAGCTTTTAACTTTGATTTGAGTATGGATTCATTCTCTCCAGTGAGAATAAATAAGTTACCCCCACCTGCATAAATGATGTTAGTCCGAGGTAGTTGTAACTGCTCTAGAATTTGTTGAACGATTTCTTCGGCAACAAGTTCTAAATAAAAGCTCCTTGCTCGTAAGGACTTTAAGGCTCCATCTGAGGAGATTGTATAGATAAAGTTTTGAATTCCTGATAGGCTACCTGCGATTAAATGTACTGTTTGTAAATTAGCTTCACTATTTTGAGCTATGGAGGCTGCAACGGCGGCGGTCATTTTGGTTGCGTCAACTAAGGCGACGTGGTTATCACCATAGCTAATTGATGATCCATACTTTTCCAAGATGAAACTCAGGAAGTTAAGATTGTTCCAGCGATCGCTGTTAAGTTGAGGTTTAATTTCTTCAGCAATTCTAGATTGATAGTTTTCTAATTGAGATTGGCTAGGTTTTTCGGTAATTGGGTAGGGTAAATCGGGATATTCACTAGACTTACAGGTAATTTCTTGTAAGGCAACGTAATGATTGCTTTTTTGTCCTTTGCCTTCTGGTAATTTAATGCGATCAAAAAGCAAAGACAGTGTATCAATTTTTTCGTTAGTTAACGTAAGTAATTCCTTAACACGATTAACAAGTTTGACGATTTCTGCATCTTCGCTGAGTTTGCATTCGCTAGGTAATCTACTGCCAAGCAGATCGGCGATCACTTGTTGCAGCACTTGTAATGTAACTTGATGAGGATCTAAGCAGTTAGTCATTTTATTCTCCCCGATGTCTCTAGCAAGGTTGCATAATCGGTGGTTTTATGTGAATTTCGGGTAGTATAGCAGGATATGTGGAAAGGGGGTATTCCAAGGCTGAAAAATGAAGGCGGAAGAGGGAGATTTAAAGGTGGAAGAGGGAAGACTGAAGATCGAATTTGGCTCTAAGTTCTCGGTAAATTATCATCTTTTGTTTTCTTTTATTGTCACTAATATTTTTCTTGTTTCTTCGCCTTTTCTTCCCTCTTCGATCTTCATTCTTCGACCTTTCTCCCTCGTTTCCGTCCCCGCGACCTAAAGACGGAAAAATGAAGAACGAAGAATGAAATTTAAGCAATCAATTGTATTCGATTACAGTAATTTTTTATTTCTTCGCATTTTTTCTCTTCAATCTTCTTTCTTCCGTCTTTCCCTCCCGTTTCCGTCCCCGATCTCTAAAGACTGAAGAGGGAAAAATGAAGAGAGAACTTGGCTCAAAGTTTTCAATAAATTATCATCTTTTGTTTTTGTTTGTTGCCATTAATATTTCTTATTTCTTCGCATTTTCTTCCCTCTTCGATCTTCATTCTTCGACCTTTCTCCCTCGTTTCCGTCCCCTTGCGGGGTAAATATTTTGAAACCAAACTAGTTGTAAATGGCTCAACCGCGGGTACAGTTTCCGTCCCCTTGCGGGGTAAATATTTTGAAACCTAGGATGACTAAACCACGAATCAACTTCGTGGGTTTCCGTCCCCTTGCGGGGTAAATATTTTGAAACGATTTGAAGGGGTACCCAAATGCTAAGTTTAAACTGTTTCCGTCCCCTTGCGGGGTAAATATTTTGAAACTACCAAATCTCTGGTAGCGGTAATAACGGTGGAAAGTTTTCGTCCCCTTGCGGGGTAAATATTTTGAAACAAGAAGCAAAAGGGGTTGTCGAAGCAGGAGTAATGTTTCCGTCCCCTTGCGGGGTAAATATTTTGAAACTTCTTACCGTTTTCACAGCACTAGTAGCTGTGTGTTTCCGTCCCCTTGCGGGGTAAATATTTTGAAACCTGCTACAATTTCTTTATGGTGTATTCCAATTGTTTCCGTCCCCTTGCGGGGTAAATATTTTGAAACTGGCCATTAGCAAATGCTAATGGTGGTGAATGGAGGGTTTCCGTCCCCTTGCGGGGTAAATATTTTGAAACAAAAGCCTGTGCCTATGTTCAACGTGGGTTTGAGTTTCCGTCCCCTTGCGGGGTAAATATTTTGAAACATCTAACTGGTAATCTCTTTGTGGAAATGCTAACTGTTTCCGTCCCCTTGCGGGGTAAATATTTTGAAACACGAGAACGTCCAACTTTTATGGAGGCACTTGGGCTTGTTTCCGTCCCCTTGCGGGGTAAATATTTTGAAACTCGTAAAAAAGTGGGAAGCCTGGGGTGACATAGTCACGTTTCCGTCCCCTTGCGGGGTAAATATTTTGAAACAATACTTTAAATGGCGGTGTCTATACTGCTATTTGTTTCCGTCCCCTTGCGGGGTAAATATTTTGAAACCCTCGGCTTCTGGAGGGCTTGCCTAGAGTGCATTTGACAACACGAAAATTCTTGGGGGTAAGAAAATTGTCAAATTATTGATAATAGCTATCAATAAGGCTCTTTCAAAACAAGCTCAAACCCTTACTGGGAGAGCGAGTTCTTGGGGTCAACGAAGTTATGCGGTTTTCAAGGTACTGGCTGACCCCTAGAACTGATCAGCGCTGACGCTAGTGTAAATTATCTGAAACCATCCGTCAATAGGCTGATATAGCTACAGCTAACAGTATTAGAACAAATCAAAACCCAAAAGAGAGTTGGGGTGCTTCGCACCCCAACTCTCTTTTGGGTTTTATGTCTTAACGCAAAGCCTCGACCGAAACCGCCACAAACAACCAAGCTAATAAAATCAACGAAATCGGCAAAATTGACTGCTGCACGATCGCACCGATGAAGACAGCAATATTTGCTCCGCCTAAGCTAACCGAAAACATATAGGCAAACAGCAAACCCACCGCAAAAAAGAAAGCAAAAGCCATGAATTTGCAAGTAAAGCGGAAAAAATAGCCGTAGCGATTAGCAGGAAACATAACCTAAATTTCGATATTGAAATATCTATGGATCGCCAATAGCATAAACAGATCAAGAAATCCCCCCTTCCATCGATCGCACCAGCATCACCAACCGCAAAGCAAGAGCCTTGACAATGGCGCGATCAGACAGATCAACACCACGATTAATGCCGTAGATTTCACCCGTTAATAAATTATCTGTCTCCTCAAAGCGATCGCCCTCCCCACCTAAAATGCTGTGAAGCTCGGCAATAATTTCTAAATTGCGTGGCTTGAAAGACTGACAAAAGGCTCGCCATTCATCAATTTCTGCTTGGGTTTTAGACAAAATAACCGCATGGGTAGCTTCACCCATAATTAACTTATTCTCAGGCGATATCTGTCCGCCCACATCCACCAAAGTTAGCGGCAAAGAGGCATTGCGTACCCACCCTGCCACTAGATGTACAAACTCTGGCTTAAAGCCCTGAGACTGAGATTTGAGAGTTTGCTTCAGTTCAGAGGCAAAAGTTTCGTCATAACGATAGGTTTCAAAGGTAAAACATCCATCACCATCGGGTTGAGCTGTGATCACATAGGGATAAATGTTCGATTTTAGATTCCATAGCGCTTGTTTTAAGCCTTCACGCAAACAGGACTTACCCGAATTGGCTGCCCCACATAACACCACCCGTACCCGCACAGGATTAGTCAACTCATCAAATAAAATCGTATCCCCCAAACGATATTGCAAATCATGGCTACTCGTCACCACATAGCGCGACATCTTCGGATCAAACATCGCGATCGCCTTATAAAGATGCGATACCCGATGCGAAACCACAAAACTCACAGGCAAGGAGATTGGTCCATTGACTTTCAGCAACTCGCCGCCGCACAATTCCCCCGCAGCCACAAGGCGATCGAGTTCAGCACTAGCATCTTTAACCAAGCGAGCATTACTAACTTCCTGTAACCGATTAAAATCCACCAACAAAACATTGCCTTCTAGCTTGACAAAGAAACTAGAGCTATTCCCTAAACTTTCTGAATCTTCTAAGCTAACCTTAATTAAAGATTGGATATTTTGTTCATTCTCAGCATCAAGGCGTAATACCTCGCCTAGTTTATAGGTTGCACTATGAGTAATCGCCACCACAAAGGTATCTTTGCCCAGTTTAGGATCAGAAACAGCGATCGCCCCAAAGATATGCCCGACCTTTGCGGCGATCGCAAAGCCTACGGGCATTGAAGCACGTCCATTAATACAGAGAATCTCCCCACCCGTCATTTCTCCATTAGCAATCAAGCGATCGATCTGATCCGTTGCATCACGAACAATGCGATCATTATCCGCAGATTGACCAAAGCCAACCTGAAGGATTTTGCCATCTAATTTGGTTAAGTAAGTACTCATAGTTACAGCCTATTGATATTTTGAGGAGTACAGAGAAGTTTTTGAAAGCGTCGCTTCGCGGCGCTTTCAAAAACTTCTCTGGGCTTTAAATCAGCGCAAAGCACCGTCAATTATAAACACAGATCGAGATTATGAATGAAACCCTGTTTGATTACGCGCCCACAGTCAAGCTTTTGCAAGAATTATTAGGCAACGGGTCTTATTTACATAATAGCTTTCAGAAGGCGGTGCGCCTTTGGGTAATCCTGCGATCGCTGTATGGGGATGTAGCTTCAGAGCAGACGGTTAGCCTCGATCACAGCTTTTCCGTGAGGGTCTGGAGCCAACAGTTTTTTACCAATACCCAAGACTATCATTGCGATCGCGATAAGGCGACTCCCATCCATAATGATCCTGATTGTCCCTGTGCGAAAACAGTTGCTGATTGGTTATTTGATCCTTACTATGACATCGATGCGAAACAATGGAAGAAGGAATTTGCTAAGGAATGTGCGATCGCCAATCCACAGGAAGTCGAGCAAATATTACTCTATGGTTCTTCTTCTAAAACAACTCCTTTAATCGAAGGTCGTCTGTTTGTAGTCACAGGCAAAACTCTCCAGAATGATTTTGAGTCGTTAGTAAAGAGTGGCTGGCTAGTGGAAGTACCCAGTCAAACTGGCAAAAAAGGCAAGGAATACCAAAAGGTGACTACTTTTCCTGAATTGCTGAGTATAGAAGAACCAGATGCGATCGCTCCTAGCAATTTTATTCCCATTGAGGAGATTGTTTCTCTAGCAGAAACCTTGGGACAGGAAATTAATGGTGTACAGCGCTTTTTCCTTGATGTGGAATATATCGTACCGAGACAACTTAGCGATCGCCTTGAAGAGTTGCAACAACAACTCAAAGCTTGTTGGGAAGAAGCCGATATTCCCCCGATTCAAATTAACTACACTAGCGCTCGTTTGTTTGATGCTCAACTGGATTTAATTGTTTATCCTGTCTGCATTCGTTATCACCAACGCGCTCCCTATCTCTATGCCTATGGTCAAGCGCCCCATACAGATCTCTCCCCTTCAGATATTACGCCCCTAGACTGGTATGACTATCGGTTAGATCGGATTGAGTCAATTACAACTCTCTCATGGAGCGATCGCCAGATCCCGATTGCCCTCAAACAAAAACGCGATCGGGGAACCTTGCCAACCATTGATGACGTGAATGCGGAAATGGGCAGAGCGCTGGGGTTTGACTTTTTCCGTCCCAAACAAACGATGCTGCTTAGGTTTAATCAGTATTTTCATGGCAATTATATTGAGCGGACTGAGCGCACTGCTCTATTTAAGACTATCTCCTACGATGATGCTGAACGCTTGCTCAAGAATGCGAGTGCGAATACTCCTGAACAGAATGAACAGCTTTTACAAATAATGCGATCGCGTCCCCATCGAGATGTCTATTGTCGGGTGGAATATCACGTTGGCGATCGGGCTGTGATTATGCGTTTACGGGCTTGGGGACAACAGGTGGAGGTACTATCGCCTTGGGATTTGCGGCAAGAGATGCGAGAAGATATCAATGAACTTTGGAAGATGTACGAAATCTAAAAAGCAAAGAAAAAAGGCGATGCATTGCATCGCCTTTTTTCTTTGGGAATAAATGGAAAGCCCCCTTCCCACCTCTAGTGCAGAATCGCAGTGTTCAAAAGATTAAACAACTTCAAACACAAGCGCATAAAGCGATGACAATACTTACAAAGATCAAGCCTTCCTTCAAAAAGACCGCAGTTTCTAGCCTCCTTAGCTTAGCGGCAATCGTCCCTAGTAGTGTAGTTCTCTCTCAACTATTTGCAAGTCCTAGCGAAGCTGCCAGCACCTGCCAATGTGTCGGATATGTCAAAAACCGCTTTGGGATTACGGCTGCTGTGGGTAATGCTAAAGATATGATTCATAGCTTACCTCGACATGGATTTACCCGTGTCAACAGTCCTCAACCTGGTGCAGTTGTGATCATGCAACCCACCTTTCGCGGCGCTCATGCTAGATATGGTCATGTGGGCATTGTTGAGAGAACTTCAGTTCGCAATGGCAGTACTTTTCTGACTGTACGAGGCTCAAACCAAGGTGGTAGATGGTTCTCAGAATTTAACTGCACCAATGTTGCCATCGTCGATTTTGCAACTCCTGTAAATGGACGTTCTGATGTCTCTTACTGGGTAAGAGGCAATGTTTCCAGACCTCCAAGTAATCCTATCCGTTCTGTCAGATTTTCTGGAACCAGTGCTTCTGGCGGCATCAATGTTCGCTCTGGTCCTGGTACAAACTTCGGAGTTGTCCGACGCATCGGCGGCAATCAAAGAATTAACTTTGATGCTTGGCAGTATGGCACTACTGAGAGAGATTTGTGGATGAGGACACCCGATGCTCGTTGGTATCGCATCTCAGGCACTAATCAGTGGGTTGCTAGTGCTGTTGTCTTTGGCAATGCACCTAACTCTCGCCCAATGCCATAGCTAACAGATATAAGTGCGGCGCTTTGCGCCGCACTTATATCTAAAGTTTTTTATTTGTAGGTTCTCATGTTTATCCAACTTTCTCCTAAAGCGGCGATCGCCTCATTTGTCTCGCTTCTATTCGCTAGTCCTAGCTTGGCTGAACCACTATTAACTAGGTTCCCAAATATTGAGCCTGCTTCACTCCATAACAATCCGCCGATTTGTTTTGCCCAAATCTCTACTAATCAGGCGCTAGATCTCTCATCTATCTGTGGTTTCCGCAGTCCAAATATTTGTAATGTCGAATTAGGCGAAACAGCCGAAAAGACACGATTGCTCTCTGACTTCTGCAAAAAAAATCAACGATGCGAACAAACGGGTACTTGCAATCAACAACCCGCAGGTTTGCCCGATGCTAATTCCGACTTTCAAGGTTAAATTTCAAGGTTAATATGAATTCTCCAACTATTAATTCATCTAATTCGGCAATTCCTTTTGCCACTCCCACTAGTCCTTGGCAATTGTTGAAATCTGGCAAAATCTCCTGTGAAGAGGCTCTTGCCCAACTGGTATTTTCTGATGGCACGGTAGCGGTTAATCTCCTCGATCCTGAAGTCAGCGATCGCTTTTTTCAAAAGATTGGTAATCAAGCGGGACTACCAGCGATTATTCCTCTACTGCTATGGCAAGGACGCTTTTTTCTGGGTTCCCCAGAGGAATTATCTGTTCAAGATATTAAGAGTCTTAGTTCGCGACTAGGAATGACTGTGGAAATAATTGCGATTAGCAAAAAGAGCTATCGTGATTGGTTTCGCAGACAAAATATCCGTATTGGGAGTGCTTCCGATATTTCTATTGGTGAGGGGAATTTACCCTTTGGTGACGATCTTGAGCCAATGGCGATCGCGGAAACCGCAGAGTTAAAGTTAGCTAAAGCTACTGACCAAATTGGGCGGATTAAAGCGATTCTCGCTAGTGCTTTGCAATGTCGGGCTAGTGACATTCACTTAGAGCCTACCGATAAAGGGTTACGGATTCGATTCCGTATTGATGGCATTCTCCGTGATATCAAAACTTTACCATTAGACATTAGCCGCAAAGTAATCGTGGCGCTAAAGGTCATGGCGGAAATGGATATTGCTGATAGTCGCCGCCCCCAAGATGGTCGCATTGGTGAGCAATACACGGCTGAGGATAACATTGCCAAAGACTTAGATCTGCGGGTGAGTACTCTGCCCTGCGTCAACGGTGAGAAGATCGTCATTCGGCTACTGCCTCAAGAAAATCCCTTTACTAATATCGCGGATTTGGGCTTTACCGAAAAGTCTCGCCATACTTACGAAAACTGGCTCAGTCAACCTCAAGGAATGATTATTTTTACAGGGCCTACAGGTTCGGGTAAAACTAGTACTCTCTATACGAGCCTACAGGCGATCGCTACGGAAAATGTCAATGTCACAACGGTGGAAGATCCTGTAGAGTATGTCCTCTCCAATATTACCCAGACTCAAGTTAATGAGTTAGCGGGCATGACTTTTGCCTCTGGCTTACGGGCAATTCTACGTCAAGATCCTGACATCATTATGGTTGGTGAAATTCGTGATGCTGAAACGGCGGAGACGGCTATTCGGGCGGCGCTGACGGGACATTTGGTGTTAACAACTATGCACACTAATGATGCTCCTAGTGCGATTCCTCGCATTAAGGATATGGGACTCGATCCTAGTTTGGTAAGTGATGCTTTGCTGGGTGTGGTGGCTCAACGCCTTGTCCGTCGGGTTTGTCCCCATTGCTCTAGTGCCTATGTGCCATCTGACCATGAGCTTGAGGCGATCGGTTTGGTGCGTAGTGAGGTGAGTCATCAAAACTTTCGTAAGGGTAAGGGCTGTCCTAAATGTTTTGATACGGGCTATTTAGGTCGGGAGGCAATTATCGAATTACTGGAGGTTGATGATTCTATTCGGCAAATTATCTATGAGGGTTCGATGACGCAATTGACGCGCTATCTCCATAGCAATGATTTTCAGTCTTTTCGCCAAGCGGTGATCGCTAAGGTGCTGTCTGGGATTACTACGATCGCGGAGGTTTTACGGGTGCTACCGCGATCGGCTCTGGCTAAGCGGAAGGAACCTAAAGAGCTTCCAAGTAATGTTACTTTGCTTAATGTGGGGTGATGGGGAAAGAGGGAAGGCGGAAGAATATAAACAACAATAAACGAGTGGCGGCGCATCGCGCCGCTACTCGTTTATTGTTGTGGAGTAACCTACCGATCGCTAAAGCATTTGGCAGAGCATCAGGAATTAGCAAAGCGCTGTAAGGTTCAGGCTTACAAGATTTTTTTGGACTATGGTAAAAGGGGATTCCATGGAAGGATAAACTAACAATATTATTTGCTAGGGAGATTTTTGAAGATGAATCCTTTTAAGCGTGCTGTTTTCGATCCTAGTCGTAATTTGTTCCTTTTTATTGTGATCGGTCTGATCGGTTTACCCTTTATTGCCAGTGGAATATTTGATTTGGCATGGAATACTGGTGCTGATTTGCTCAAGGACTCTCTAAAGATTAGGGACAAAAGCACGGTTCAAATAGCTGGGCTAGCAATAATCATCGCAATTATGCTTTTGATAATTTATGGTACTGATTTTGTTTCCAATGTTGGAAGGTATCTTAGTAGGTTTTTTAGTCCTCAAGGCAATGCGATCGCGAGTGTTCGTTCTGTCACAAGGGATTATGCTGGCTTAATCGCGTTCATGAGTGCAAAATCTGATTCTCCTGCTGAATGGGCGATTCGCTTCCATTGGAACCAAGGCAAAAATCCAATCTATCAATGTTGTTGGTTGATCTGTACAGAAAAGTCTATGAATGAGGCTGAGAAGCTGGTGGCGAAGTTAGCGCAGGAGGGGTGTTTGATGACGACAAGTATTTTCTTTGGTGATTATGCCATTAAAAATGAAAATACTCCTGATATGAGTTTGCTTGTACCTGAGGAGTTTGTGGATGATCCTAACTATATCCAGAGGTTGGTACAAGGTATTTACTTTGATGCTGAAAGTAAAGGGATTAGTGAGTCAAAAATTATTGCTGACTATACGGGTGGCACAAAGTCGATGACGGCAGGAATGGTGATTGCTTGTGCTAGTCCAAATCGGCATTTGGAATATATTATTCAGTCAGATTTGCGTCCAATTATGGAGGTGGATATTTCTTATAATATGCGCCCAGTAAAGGGAAGATGAAGGCGGAAGGGGGAAGAATGAAGATTGAAAATATTTACAGCAAATACAGATACATCATTTTCATCTTTCTCTTTCTTCATTCTTCGACCTTCCTTCTTCGATTTTCCAACTTTCTCTTTCTACTCCTGAAATAGATTTTGAAATGGTTCGGTATTTTTCCAACGGTAGGTATTAAAGTCTCGATAGTCAACTGAAAGGATACGACCATGCCCTAGTTCTTCGGCAAGAATGACTAGGGATGCATCGGCTAAATCCATTGGTAAGTCTCTATATTTCTGCATCAGTTCTTCGATACGCAGACAGTGAGATGGATTAAGGTCAAATATTCGTAGATATCCTAATGCAATTTTACGAATAAATAATTTGGGTGCATCTACACCGACTCGTTTTTGCATCAAATAGCAGGTTTCAGTAACTACGCACCAAGCGGTAATAAATTCTTCGTTCTCTAAGCTCTGAAATAATTTTGTCGCTGCTTGGTGAGCGGAATCTTTGCTGTTAGCAAGAGCAAGCCAGAAGCCCGTATCAACGATCACCATATTTTAAATCGAGTTCTTTGCTTAAGTAGGTTTTGTAATTTTTTGATAGGTCTGGTTCGGCTTCCATGCAACCGATAAAGTCCGACCAATTTTGGCTTTTATTTTTTACGGAGGTTGGTTGGTTAGCATGATAGCGATTTTTGAGAACGCTTACTAGCTCAAAGATCACTTGTTGCGCTTCAGGTGGTAGCATTGCAATTTCTTGCTGAATGGTGTTTAGGTTCATCTTTTTAAAGACGGAAGAATGAAGATCGAAGAGGGAAATTTAAAGGCGGAAGATCGAAGAATGAAAAATGAATTTTTTTGAGATCGCGACAATTTTAGCATTTCTATACTTTTCTTGCTCTTCATCTTTTCTTCACTCTTCGATCTTCATTCTTCTCTCTTTCTCTTAAGTTTCCGTCCCCAGTTTTCAAGGAAAAATTTAAAAGGAAAAAGGAAAAAGGAAAAATACAGGACAAATTTTTACCCTTACTTTTCACGTTATCTCTGAAATGCTCTCTAGGCAAGAGTTTCATGGCTAAGTGTATTTGCAATAAGTATTACTTAATGACAATATACAACGCTGGAATAAGGCTTGTGGCGGTAAGAATATTGACGGTTATGCTGAAACAGCAAGATAATGGGAAAAGTAAGATTTTTAAATTGTTCCTTTGGTTTTAGCGATCTCTGCTATCACTTTTTACTTTCTACTTTTGCCTTTTTCCTTGATCATCGTTTCCGTCCCCTTGCGGGGAAATTTATATGAAACGATTTCTGAGCATGGTCTTTTTTATGTTTCTTTACACAGTTTCCGTCCCCTTGCGGGGAAATTTATATGAAACCACACTAATATGCATCGTAACTTTGATCGTTGTGCAATATTTGTTTCCGTCCCCTTGCGGGGAAATTTATATGAAACAACGTGACCAATCGGTTACGTCGATCAAGAATGAGGGTTTCCGTCCCCTTGCGGGGAAATTTATATGAAACAGTTAGTTTTAACTAATCTTACAGTATTTGCTTCTGAGTTTCCGTCCCCTTG
Source organism: Pseudanabaena sp. CCNP1317 (assembly GCF_034931345.1). NCBI lineage: Bacteria > Bacillati > Cyanobacteriota > Cyanophyceae > Pseudanabaenales > Pseudanabaenaceae > Pseudanabaena > Pseudanabaena sp. CCNP1317. Next base: position 59,950 of record NZ_JAYGIF010000149.1, read on the forward strand.
CGGGGAAATTTATATGAAACCAAGCATTGATTATACTAGGTGAATCTGACGAAGAAGTTTCCGTCCCCTTGCGGGGAAATTTATATGAAACAGGACAACGGAAACTACGTGCGATAATAGGCAGATTAACTGTTTCCGTCCCCTTGCGGGGAAATTTATATGAAACAACAAGCTCTGTGAATACAGGGCTAATATAAAGACTGATTTGTTTCCGTCCCCTTGCGGGGAAATTTATATGAAACTTCTGCCAATTGGCAAGGAGTAGGAGATATCGTTGTTACGTTTCCGTCCCCTTGCGGGGAAATTTATATGAAACACATTTGGCATCTCAATCAATCTTGAGCTACTAATGCAGGGTTTCCGTCCCCTTGCGGGGAAATTTATATGAAACCAAATCAAGCAGATAAAAAACCTGCTATCGAAACTGTTTTTAGTTTCCGTCCCCTTGCGGGGAAATTTATATGAAACGAACGGTACCAATCTGGGACTCGAACTGAAAACTATACGGAATCAGGTTTCCGTCCCCTTGCGGGGAAATTTATATGAAACTGACCAGTTTTCGCTTACTCAAAAGTTCGTAGATTTTTAGTTTCCGTCCCCTTGCGGGGAAATTTATATGAAACACACCAATCGCGCAACCAACGGAAATGTGACTGGCGAAAAGTTTCCGTCCCCTTGCGGGGAAATTTATATGAAACGGTTGCATTCTGGTGGTCTCTTGGGGGGTATCAAAGAATACTGTTTCCGTCCCCTTGCGGGGAAATTTATATGAAACTTGTCTCGCTTAAGGAGATTTCTCCAATATGATGCCGATGATTGTTTCCGTCCCCTTGCGGGGAAATTTATATGAAACTCTTCCGTCATGGAAAAGGCACGCGCAGGTCAAACGCTGTTTCCGTCCCCTTGCGGGGAAATTTATATGAAACTCGGAGGAGCCTTGACAAATGTAACCTACTTTATTTTTAAAAGTTTCCGTCCCCTTGCGGGGAAATTTATATGAAACAGTCCTACAAAATCAGGTAATCAAGCCATTTTTTACCTTAACGTTTCCGTCCCCTTGCGGGGAAATTTATATGAAACAAGCTGGATTACGGACTTAGATAACGAACGTTATCTAAGTGTTTCCGTCCCCTTGCGGGGAAATTTATATGAAACTACCAGTGGCGTAAGCACAGGAAAGTGCACGACGAACAGGTTTCCGTCCCCTTGCGGGGAAATTTATATGAAACCCTTGCAATTTTTAAGCCATACCCAGCAAACCTTTCAAAAGGGTCAATCGACGCACCTCTTTTTAGTCTCAATAAGAAAGCCTTATTGACAGGTTTTCAAGAAAACGGACATCTTGGAACCCTTGCTAGGTATGCCATCGACACACCTCAACGTAATTATGCGGTTTTCAAGGTTCGAGGGGGGTGCGTCGATTTGACGATACAAACCAGACTAAAGGCTAAAAACAAAAAAGTCAACCTAAATAATGTAAACATTTGGTGGCGGTTTTGGCAACGCACTACCGATCGCTAAAGCCTTTGGCAAAGCATCAGACGGTATCCAATAAAAACGCACATTATCAACATCAGGTTTAACTCGTTTTTTGACCTGATCATGGAGCTTCTTCATCTGCTCCAAACTTACAAAACACTCAAACACACTTTCCTGAACCCTACGCCCATGACCTTCGAGAAAATTTGACAACTTGAGGCGACGCTTATCATCAGCAATATCGTAAACCACTAGTACAAGCATAAAAATAATCTAAATAAGGTTTTGTAATCACACAGCTCGTAAAAAAGCCTCATAGGATATTTCGCCAAGCAAACATTTTTTATACCGCCGAATTTGTAACTGGATCGCCCTCCGATAGGACACCTTTGCTTGTACATCTGGGTGAGAAACCAACTCATTAATCCGATCCTCAAAAGCCTTTAGAAAAATTCGTCTTGGCATATCGGTCAGATATACCCCCCCATCCTTATCAAACCAAGTAAAGTCAGTAGGCTTAAGGGTTTGCTTATTTACCAAAGTCATTACCAACGTATCAACCACAGGCGATCTAAACTCCTCCATCAGGTCAAAAGCCAAATGCGTCTCCTTACGATCGCTACGATGCAAATTTCCCAAATAAGGATTTAACCCCTCCGCCAAAATCAAACTCAACACATTGTTATAAAGCAACGTATAACCAAAGCTCAGTAACGAATTAACAGGATCTTTCGGCGGGCGGCGATTGCGTCCTGTCAAACTAAAACCCTCATTCGTAATCAACAGCCCCAACGCCGCAAAATATCGACTTGCCGCAATTCCCTCATAACCTCGCAAGCTTTCCAAAGTTTCAGCCATCTCCACTGACTCAATATCAGACGTAATTCCCGCGATCGCTGTCGTCACCTCCTCCAATTGCCGCTTGCGATTTAGCCGCAACAACAACTGTTTCGAGTTCATCAACTTACCCCAAACGATCGCCCTAGCCGTTTCTAGCTGAAAAGCAACATCCAAACGCCTTTGCCACTGTGCCTCTTCCGAAACTAGATCGTAAAACTCCGAATTCCAGAGTTGCCCCTTATATTCCCCCATCTGCGTCAAAAAGATCACAGGAATCTTCGCATCTAAACAAGCCGCGATCGCTGAGGTGGTTAGCTGAATATTGCCAAATACCAAGACTAACTCGACTTCAGCGATCGGGATCTCCAATGCCGACTCTTTGAGCGGCTGCACCAAAAAACGTCCCTGCTCCTTTCGTAGCGTTGCACCCTGCTGCACCAGATAAAGTGTTGACATACCAGTAGTCCAGATCGCTTCATCGGACTCTATCTTGACAGGTTTCGTCTCACGCAGACTGTATCCCAAAACAACAAATAGCGGCGGCGGAATTGGCTCAGCCGAACTTTTGAGAGCCTCCAACATTGCCTTCTGCATCTGCGTTGGTCTTACCTGCGGATCGCTATAAACCAATTGCCCATCTGGAAAAGGATCAACCGCCCCCCGCATATCCTCTTCCCTCTTCTCTCTTCCGCCTTCCATCTTAACAATCACCTTCCCCGCAAAGGCATGACCCAAAAATCGAAACCCATGATCAAAATCCACAATTCGGGTTTTATCAGGATGTAATTGCAGCCCCATTCCATTCATTAATTCTGCAACTTCATCCTTCGCCTCAACAATCCGCTTCTGACTGCGCGACATCACCACAAAATCATCAGCATAACGCACCAGCTTTAACCCAGTTGCCGAAACAATTTCATCAAAGTCATCCAGATAAACATTCGCCAATATCGGTGAGATAGCCGAACCTTGAGCAATTCCCTTTTGAGGAAATATTAGTCCCTCTTTGGATAGAACTCCCACCGATAGCCAATCAGAAATTAGAGATTGAACTTCAGGCGCGTTAAGCCTTTCTGCCAACTCGTCAAGTAACCTCTGCCATAAAATATTCTCAAAATAGCGCACAACATCAGCATCAAGTACCCATTCATAGCCGCGATCGCGCCAATGGGCGATCTGCCTAACTGCCATCAAATGCGATCGCCCAGGACGATAGGCAAAACTACAAGCCTCAAACTGCGGCTCTAGCAATGGATGCAGAATATTTAACAACGCATTTTGGACAATGCGATCGCGAACTGTCGGTACGCCTAACTCTCGCCATCCACCAGCTTTTTTAGGAATGAATAACTGCCGCAATGGCATTGGGTGATAATGTCCCGAAGCAAGCGATCGCCTCAATCGACTTAAATATGCTTCAGCATTTTTAGCAAAATGAGCCACCGTTTCGCGATCGACACCTGCACATCCATTTTTTGCCGCAACCCGTTCCCATGCAAGCTGAAAGTTTTCTGGACTGAGGAATTTATCACTAAAATTCTGCATCAGAGGAGGAGGAGGATAAAGGCGGAAGGCGGAAGGTCGAAGAGGGAAAAATAAAGGCGGAAGATCGAAGAATGAAGAATGAAATTTAAGAATATAGTTTTAGGCGATCGCGACAATTTTAGCATTTATATATTTTTCTTGCTCTTCATCTTTTCTTCACTCTTCCGCCTTCGCTCTTCCAACTTTATCTTTTGCTTTTTTCACCAAAGTCACAAAAATCGCAATCAGTTCTTCCGCTTCTTGAATGAGGTTGGCTAAGTTAGATGCTTTGATAATCTCAGCTTCAGCTAATAGCTCTAGCCAGTAAATACTTTCTTCTAGCTCTTGCAGTCCAACTTCAATTTTACTGATGTATTCCGCATTGGATCGCGCACGGGTTGCTTCTCGATAATGCGCCCCAACTGATGTTCCACTTCTCAGTACTTGTTTTCCTAATACTTGGGCTTCGGTGCTTTTGGGCAGTGATGTATATAATTTCACAATTCTCAATGCAAAGCTTTTGGTGCGATCACGTAGGTCAAACATAATAAGAAAGGCGGAAGAAGGAAGATTGAAGAGGGAAGAATAAAGGCGGAAGAAGGAAGATTGAAGAGGGAAGAATAAAGGCGGAAGAAGGAAGATTGAAGAGAGAAGAATAAAGGCGGAAAAATGAAGATTGAAAAGGGAAGAATAAAGGCGGAAAAATGAAGATTGAAGAGGGAAGAATAAAGGCGGAAAAATGAAGATTGAAAATCAAGAATTCAATTTTATATTATTGCAGAAATTTCATATTTCTTTTTTCTTCATTCTTCGATCTTCATTCTTCTCTCTTTCCCTTACGTTTCCGTCCCCTTGCGGGGTGTTAGGCGTGAAACTATTGAGGAGATTGGTGATTTTGTCTATAGCCAATTAGGGAGTTTCCGTCCCCTTGCGGGGTGTTAGGCGTGAAACTGGAGCGAACAATTGTTTAACGGTCAACCCTACAAACAATGTTTCCGTCCCCTTGCGGGGTGTTAGGCGTGAAACAATACTGCACCAGCTAATAGCTACTCGTCCGTCTTTAATTTCGTTTCCGTCCCCTTGCGGGGTGTTAGGCGTGAAACCCCTCTCATTTTTGAGGCTTACACAGTAAAGCTTTTAATAGGGTCGATCTCCATAGGTCATTTATATAGTCAAAAAACTTGCCAAATTTGCAAAAAAACGACAAATATAAAAGCCAGAACCCTTATGGAGAGCGCGACCTCCATAGGTCAACGTAATAATGCGGTTTTCAAGGTTCTTGCCACCTATGGAGGTGACTGACAAAACTATAACTGCAAAATCAAGATTTTGTCTAGTTCAATAACATTAAATTATGTAAAAACTTAACAACAATCAAGCCACCATGCCTAAATAATTACCCAACTGAATTTCACATTGCTGGAAAATATAGTTAACCATAGCAAACAACCGATCCAACTCAAAAATACTATAAGTTGCAGGATGATGCGTAAAAATTCGCCCCAGCATAAATTATTTGTAAATCTTTAACCGTCTGTCCAATACTTTTGAAATTACTGGAAGCCATACAAATACCGAGAATTGGGTTACTGCTAGTTTAATCTAATAAAGACTTTTCGATATCAATCAGCGATCGCCCAATCCCCATCGCACACTCACGCATCTTTGTCGCCAACATCGGCCGCTTATTCATCCCACAATGAGCAAGATCGTTCCGCAGATTAGCCAACTCCTTCCACAAAGTCGCGATCGCCCTAGCATTAGGAAGATCCGCCAACTCATCAAAATAGCCACTTTCCCTTGACACAAACTTCCGTCCCCGCCCATGAAACTTATGTCTAAGCCGATTCAGTGCATCCTCAATTGGTTCGCGACTTCCCCTATAGTCCAAAATATCCAAATCAAACCAATAGGCAACCACCGACACCAGCCACTCCCTCGCCAACGTCAAAGCCTGCACAATATAATTGCGCCCAATGTACCACTCAATCGTCTCCCTCTGGATTTCCAGATTTTGCCGAATTGCATCCCTTTGCATAGGACGCTCTAACGCAAACTGCCCATACTCAGCCACAACGCGATCGCTCAACAACTGAAAAGGTTTTGCCCTCTGCCCAAAAGCATTCGCACTACGTTTTAGCGTTGCTTCCAACTTCGCCGCCGAAGCCATCACCTCAATTGGTCTCGTAATACTCAACGCCAGAGAAATTGTTTCAATGGCGCTAGCTGTATTTTCTAAAGACACACTCAAACCCGACCAATCAGGGCGATCGCCCAATTCTTCACGAGTCGGCATCTCATTCCTCAACAAATCCGCCAAAGCCTGACCATTCCCCATCTCCGTAAACCTTGTAGTCGCCGTAATCCAATCAATCATCGAAATAAATTCCGACAAATCAATCACAGGTGCAATCCCTTCCGCATTTTTCAACTCCAACGCCCCGTAATAAATCCCCTCAATCGACACATTCTTCGCCGCCTTAAAATAAGCCGCAAATAAAAACACCAGAAAAGGTAGCGATCGCAATCCGTGAGTAATATCAAAAATAACACTTTCCCCTTCAGGAATCTCCGCCGCAATAATCTCAAAGGTTTGCCACATCTCCCCCGTATCCATTCCTGTAGGAATATCTAGAGCCTGAACCCTTGGATCATTTTGAAGATTTACTAATTTTGACCATGTATTTAGCTTTGCCTTCTCCGTCACACAAACAATCATGCGATCAAATTCACAAAACTGCACAAGTGCCTCCGCGAATACGCCGCCCGTATAAGATTGATCGCGATCGCCAAAACCATATTTTGTTTCTAATAAACCGCGATCGCCCAAAAAAGTAACAATAGTCGTCATGAATTACCCACTTCTAAGTAGCCATATAAATTGTAAGCAGTAACGCACATCCCTCTAATCCAAACGTTCAGCCGCCTTCAAAAAAGCACGTTTCGCCGCAATCTTATTCTTACGATTGGTATAACGCCTAAAACTCCTGACATCCCGATGTCTGGTCAACTCCATCGCCAAAGATGGATCTAACTCATACTTCACAATCAAATTCGTTGCAAACGTATGTCTTCCCCGATGCGAATGCAAATCAATCCCCGTCTTCTCCGCCAAATCATCCATCACATGCCGAATTCCCCAATAGGTCAAGCGCTTACCCTGACTACGATTAGAACAAGATACAAACAAAGCATTATCAGGCAATAACTCCCCTTCTTGCTCCCTCCTCCAATCTAAATAAGCATCCAAATCCTGAATCCCCAACTTCGTCAAAGGTACTTCTCCCTTACTATCCCACTTCGCCTCCTTAATCACCAATTCCCCATTCACATAATCCTCAACATTCAGCCGACAAACCTCCTCTGCTCTCAACCCATGCAACAAAATCGAAAATAAAGCGCGATCGCGCAACATCATTTTACTCAACTCAATCGTGTCATAAATCAGCAACACCTCCTCATCTTCCAAATCCTTTGCCACAGGATCGGGCAATCGCTCCTGCTGAATCCCAATCGTCGGATCGGCAACCACATATTCCGAGAGCAACATCCATCGATAAAACGATTTCAGAGTTCGCAGAACCCGATTCACCGAACTTAGTGCTAGTTCACGTTCCTTCAGCAAAAAAGTTTTAAACTGCGTCACTTTGCGCCGACTCACATCCACCCAAGCCAGATCGCACCAGTCCATAAATATCCGCAAGTCTGCTTGATAAGCCTTACGACTCTTCGGCTGCAAAGACCTTGATGCTAAAAACTCATCAACCCTTGCTTGGCGTAAGTCTGTAGTAGCGATCGCTTTGGGCAATTCACCGTAAATAACTAAAGTTGGCTCTGGAATCGACATATCTGTATGAATTGATTAGTTCTCTAGCCACGAATCACAATAATATTACGACCTGCGACACTGGTTGCCATCTTGATCGTAGTCCGATCGCCGATCAAGTATGACAACGATTCGGGCAATTTAGGATCATGAAGGCTTTTTCTCTAGCTTTAGTGTGGCTCAAACCTACAATCTTCCATTCTAAGATTGTCAATCAAGGCTGCAAAAAGCAAGTCTCTGAAAACAATTCTATATCTACATCTTCAGCCTGTCGTGATACAGTTTTACTCGAATCGTTACCATACCCGATTTAGAATCATATTCAAATTTTCGGAGACTTGAGAATTGCTAAAAGCAAAATCCACCAAGGTACACTTAGATCGGGAATGAACCTAGCTTTGCTTTTAAGATTCGGCAAACCTTGCGCCAATAAAAATCTGAGAGAACGCAAAGAAACAGGATGCTGCTCATACTCATCAACTATTCCATAACGTGCCGCTAATTCCGCCACAATCTGAACTTTCCCAGTTCGCTTCATCAGGGCTGAATCATTATATAGAGCAGCAATTACCCTACCGACAAACAAAGGAGTTTCCCAATTGAATTTATCAGCGATCGCCGCCACACCAAGATTGTTATCAGTACCCTCAAGGTTTGCATCCGCCAACTGATGAAACTGCTCAGTCCCAACAATCCCTGGCCAAAGTGAAATCGAAGCAACATTAAACGGCTTTAGTTCCACTCCCATATCAGCCGCAAGGCGATCGCAAGCAGATTTACCAGTACCATAGGCAACACCAAAGATAGGAGCTAAACCACCCCAAGAAGAAATCGTCACGATTAAGCCTTGTTTGCTTTGAGTCATCATCTTTGCAGCAAAATGACTTGCTACATAATGACTTCGCAAACCGACTTGATTGCAAGCATCCCAAAGACTAAGATCCGATTCCCAAAATGGTTTACCCTTTGCCTCAATTAGAGATCGCACACCACCATAAGCATTATTCACCAATAGATCCAACTGTCCATTTTGTTCCCGATCAATTTGCTCAAATAGAGATTTAATTTGCTCATCATCACTGTGATCAACGGGAACTGCTATACAAATTCCACCCGCCTTTTCTACTGCGACTTTGGTATCTAGTAAGCTTCCCGAGATAGTTTCTATAGAATTTGTCTGATGCACACTGCGCCCCGTGATATAAACCAACGCACCTGCTTCACCCAAACCAATAGCAATCCCTTTGCCAATTCCCCGTGAAGCGCCTGTTACCAAGGCAACTTTCCCTTTTAAATTTCCTGCCATGATAAACCATCTCCATTTTGCAAACCACTTTCCAATTATCGCTTACCTATATGAATAGGCGGGCATAACCAATCTTTTGTATTGTTTAATTTCCCCCTTCTCATCTTCAACAATAGCTATAAAATATGCTGAATCTTCCCTATGAAATATTTCCAGAGATTAGTTGAGAAGATTATGCTTATAAAATTTGTTTTACATAAAACATTCTAGTCAGGAAAGTTAACAAATAATTGTCCGACAAAAGTAATGATTAGCAAAAAAAAGTAGCCCCACGCCAAACTTTACAAAACGTTATTTGAAACATGGAAAGACTAAAAATCACCCTCACCAACACCGATTATCGCCAATGCGTGTCTCTATGCTTAAAAGGTAATGGTCATGCGTCAACCATCAATCGTGCACAGGTATTACTTGCTCTGCATGACGGTGTGGACATCTCCGAAGTAATGCGAGTGCTGCGGGTTAAAAGAACCCGTCTCTGGAGGTTGCGGAAGCAATATTTGCAAGGTGGCTTAAACGATGCCTTAGCAGATCGGCGGCGGCGATCGTGATGTTTCAAATACAGCCTAAAACGACAGTGCGTATGCTGTTCGGTTATTGACGGGAAAAGAACTATCAATCAGAATGCTTTTCAAAAGTAGAGGTGCAAAGGTAATCAGATCGCTTTGTTGCCTATGGCTTTTGTGCATCTATTTCCCATGTCTCACATTTTTCTAGATAGCAACTATGAAAACCTATCCAATTAATTCCCTGAGAGTTCCCTATAGTCCCCACCGCAGTAACTTCCTCAGCCAAATCCAAAATCTTCAGATAGCCACATTGACGGCTTCAATTGTGGGAATCGTCATCACCTTTGCTTGCTCTAAAGGAATGTATCTCACAGCTTTACTCGCCTTGATTGGTTTGCTGATAGCCTTCCCAAAGGTATTGCTGATGCTCTATGGTAAATTCGAGCAATTGATTCGGCAATCCAAGTACAGTCCCGTTTTATTACTGGGTATCGCCATTGGTTTTGTGATTGGTTTACTGCTAATTCTCACAGTGGAGCCAGCTCAAGCCCAGTTTTTCAATAGGACTCAGACATGGATGACAGGGGCAATTCCTGGGATTGATACAGGACTAGTTGCCCTGATTTTCAATGTGTTGCGAGCCTTGTTTGTAATCTATCTGGGAATTGGACTAGTAAAAGTGATTCAATCAGCTCGAAACGACGATGACTGGCAGCAAATGGCTAGAACTCCGCTAATTCTGGTAGTAACGGTGACAATGGGCGACATTTTGGCAGGCATCATCACAGGTGCAGCCTAACACTATGGCAGAAGAATACAAATTCCGTAAGGTCAATGCCATTTTGGGGGCAAGTCCCAAGATTGGACCGTTTCCCACTGAGCTAATCATTCCTTGGGCGATTATCAGTTTTACTCTGTTCATGATTTGCTACGTGGTTCTGAATCTGCCTTGGTTATGGGTATTGCTAATCGTGGCATGGGGTGATGCGACATGGTGGATTTTAACTGGTTCAAAGCCCTATCGTTTTTTATCAAAATTTATCCCTGTGCCACGATGGACGCGAGGCGTTTATCAGTACAAGGGGATGCGTAAACAGGAGGCAAGAAAGTATGCAGAGCGTTAAGCAGAAGCGATATCGCCATTTTGAAAAAGAGCTAGCCGTAGAATGTCTGCTCAAGTTCGAGCTACGCGGTCGCGCCGTCAGTTGTTTCGTCCTCAAGCAGGGGCAATCGTCTCTCGAATCGTTACAGTTTGTATTTGGCTGGGAGTCGAAGGGCATTCATACCACCCTCTCAACGGATCAGGAAGAATCGCTATTTGAGGCGATTCAATCAGGGTTGAAAGATATTCCTGATGGTGAAAAGCTGACGGTGCATTTTGGTTCGGTTAGTTCCGACAGCGATCGCCAACAGCAACTCCAAGAACTTTACGAACAAGCGGATACGCCGCAGCTCAAGTTTCTAGTCATGGGTGAAAAGCAGAGAGTACAGGAGCTATCTAAGGCAGGACTACGCAAACCAAAATTCCTGAGACTCTATGCCACCTATACTGTGCGTGGTTCCACGGCTGAAGGCAATGATGGTCTTGAAAAAGCACTGGCGTGGGTACAGAAGCTATCGCAGCAATTGATGGGTCAGGAAAAGCAAATTGAGCAGGAGCGTCATGAGATTGCTTTTGCTAAGGCTTTTACCGATGGCTTCTTGAACTGGGAGCAGATTCTCGTTAATCGCATGGGTTTAGACCTGCGACCCTTGACCGAGCAGGAACTATGGGAGCATCTCTGGCGGCAATTTAATAGCAGCAATCCTCCTACGATTCCGCAGTTGTTGGTGATGTCCGAGCGGGGTGTGGAAGAGCGTATCAATACCCAAGTGCATCTAAAAACACTATTGTTAGAGCGTCCCGATTCGATTCCCTTTGCTGACAATGGGTTTGTGCATCTCAAGGGTGAATATATCGGCGTACTAACCTTCATGGATAAACCAGGGGGTTGGGTATCTAAGGGTAAGCAGATGCGCTATCTCTGGGAAGCGATCGCACGCGACTCTGTGGCAAATACAGAAGTGTTTTGTCAATTCACAAGAGCCAATGAAACCATTGTCAAAGCAAATATGCAACGGGTGACCAAGCAGAGCATTGTCTCGCAAGAGCAATCGGCATCCTTGAATAACATCAATGTTAATGCGTCACTGAAACAGCAAAAAGCGGTCAAGGCACAGGAAGCACTATATGAGGGAGCTATGCCAATTAATGTGGCTGTGGCGGTGTTGATTCGTCGTCCCAACTTGATTGCCCTTGATGATGCCTGTCGCTATTTTTGCAGTTGCTTCCAGCGTCCTGCTTGGGTAGAACGCGAGACGGAATATGCATGGCTGATGTGGAAACAAACCTTACCAGTAACAGTGGGAAATCTGCTGGCTCAACCATTCCCCCGTCGCCATGTTTATTTATCAGATGAAGCAGTTGCCTTTACAAGCTGTGTGATGCCCAGATCTGTTGATGAGAATGGCTTTGAATTGATTACGGAAGAAGGCGGAATGCCTTTATATATCGATGTACGCAAGCATCGCAATATCGGTATTTTTGCAACTACCCGTGCGGGTAAGTCGGTATTAGTATCGGCGATTTTGTCTCAAGCCCTATGCCAAGAACAGCAAATTGTGGCTCTCGATTTCCCTAAGCCCGATGGCACGAGTACGTTCACGGACTACACCCATTTCATCGGTGAACTGGGAGCCTATTTTGACATTAGCAAAGAGTCCTCAAACTTGCTCGAATTACCAGATCTGCGAGCCTTTGACCCTGAACAAGCAGAAGAACGGCTACGGGATTTCAAATCCTTTGTAGAATCAGCATTGATGACAATGGTGTTCGGGGCAAGTCAGCATGACCTCTCTTCATCAGAAAGGCAACTGCGGCAATTGATTAGGGCTTTGTTAGTGCCTGTGGTTAATAGCTTCTTTGACGATCAGCAGATTAAAGCCAGATACGATCGGGCGATCGCTGATGGATTCGGTACAGAAGCATGGAGCAATATGCCAACTCTGTCGGACTTTCTGGATTACTTTTTGACGGAGGGTAAAGCGGAAATTACCTCCGATGTTGCTGATAGCGAACAGATCGATCAAGCCACCAATCAAATAGTGATTCAACTGCGATTCTGGCTTAACTCCAGAATCGGTCGCGCCATTTCCCGTCCATCGACTTTTCGTAGTGATGCAAGACTATTGGTGTTTGCCCTACGAAACCTATCGGAAGCAGAGGATGCGGCGATTTTAGCTTTATCGGCATATTCCGCCGCCCTGCGACGCGCTTTATCATCACCTGCAAGTATCCTGTTCATCGATGAAGCCCCGATTCTATTTGAATATCCGACGATCTCGGAAATGGTGGCAAGGCTCTGTGCCAATGGAGCCAAAGCGGGTATTAAGGTAATTATTTCCGCCCAAGATCCTGACACGATCGCCAGATCGCCCTCCGCACCGAAAATCTTGCAAAATCTATCCACCAGATTAATCGGTCGCATCCAACCATCGGCAGTGGATAGCTTTGTGAGCATTCTCAAATATCCCAGAGAGGTGATTGCCCAGAATGCAGAGGAGCGGTTCTTCCCCAAACGCGAGGCGATCTATTCGCAATGGCTGCTAGATGATGCAGGCATTTATACATTCGTGCGTTTTTTCCCTAGCTATATCCAACTAGGCGTTGTGGCAAACAATCCCGATGAGCAAGAGGCACGTACTGCTTACATGCTTGCCATGGCAGATCCCTATAAAGGGCTGGCTGCTTTTTCGCGCGAGATGGCAAGTGCTTTGAGGGATGGGCGCAAGCTGAAATTACCCGAACTGGCTGCTTAATTTTTCACCTCTAAAAACTCCTGACACTGCCATGAACAAACGAAAACCCCGTCAGATTGCAGTCATCAGCCTCGCAACCTGTTCGCTTTTGCTATTTAGTCCCCACCCTGCGGATGCTCAAGTTCCATTACCACCCGAACTCACAGGATTAATTCAACAGGTCAATCAACTGATTACCTCGATCAATTCTGGCGATTTCTTAAAAGCACAGATGGACAAGCTACTTGGGCAGTACTTACCACAGGTACAAGCCGCCATTACTCAGTCAATTGGGCAACTGGGATTACCAGATCCCAGTAAAGCCGAAGCCACCGTTCTCGCTCAGATCGAGGGAGCATTTAACAGTGCGGGGCTAAATGGCACATTGATCAATCAAGGTGTGGTCACCTCGGCAATTACGAATACCTCGATCCAAAATGTATTGGGAGAAGAGGGGCAAGCAAGGTTGAAGAAAACCCTTGAAGATATGCTCGTCAATGCTCAGAACGTTGGACAGCTATCTTTGAATACAGCGACAGGTGCAGAAACTAGCACCGCGATCGCTGATGTCTCCCAACAGATCGCGGCGAATTCTGTTAGCTTTGCTCAGAATTCCTTAGCCCGTTCCCAACAGGTGGATGGACTTTCGCAGCAAGCACAAGCCGCCCTATCGACACAGGATGTCCTCAAGATTGTGGTGCAGCAAAATGCAGGTAATTCGGCAATCCTTGCCAATATTGCTTCCCAGTTTGGCAACAATGCCAATCAGGTTGGTAACGTCGCTAATCAATTGGGGTTGCTATCTGAACAGAACTCACAGGTAGCCGAACAGAATAGCCAACGCGCTCAGATTGACGCTCAACAATTAGCGCTGCAAGTGCAACAAACCCAACAGGGAGCCACATCACTGCTCAATCTTGACCAGATTAACGCCTCCCTCAAAGGTGATCGCCAAGATCGGTTGATCGAGCGCAACTCCACCGTGCAACAACGGATGCCCTATACCTTTCTAAGATAGCGAGATGACCTATGCTGATTGCTCAAGCGATCGTCAACAATTCAGAAGAGGTATCGCTAGCGGTACAAGGGGCATGGCAGAACACTTGGGAACTTGCCTTTAATGGCACGCTCTATCAAGCGCTCACCAATCTGGGATTGATCGTTGCCGTGGCTTCGCTGTTGCTATGGACAATCCAATTCACCAAAAACTTGATTGATGACCAGAGCTATCGGCAGTTTGGGGAATTAATCTGGCCAGTAATTGTCATTGTGCTGCTCACTAATGGTGGTCAAAATCTAATTGGACTAACCAATGGGATGCGGACAGTGATTAACAATGCCAATAACTCGGTCTTAGGCGCAATTACCTCCACCGCCCAATTGGAGAAAACCCTATCAGCCCTAGCTGATTTTTCGGTCGCCCAAGAGCAAATCATTGCCTACCGTCAGCAATGCAATGGACTCACTAAAAATGAGGAGATGCAGGTCTGCTTACAAGAGGTGAATACCAAAGCTCAAGCCCTTCTCGGTAATTACCAATCCAACTACGGTGCAGTTGCTGCGGCTTTGGTTGGTAAGTTACAAAAACAAATCGAGAAAGCAAGTGAAAATCCTCTTGAAACAGTTACTAATCTCTTCCCCGGTACGGTGATTTCAAGGTCAATTATGCTGGCGGCAATTGAGACTTTTATGGTGGCGATGCAGTCGGCGTTTCAGGCTTTGATTGAGGTCGGATTTTTACTGACAGGTTTACTCGGTCCCCTTGCGGTTGGTGCTTCCTTACTACCCATCGGGGCAAAGCCACTCTATGCATGGATGACGGGATTTTGGTCATTAGGGATGGCAAAACTAAGCTTGAACATTGTCACAGGACTTGCCGCCACCGCGATCGCCGCATCCGCACAACTGGATACACTCTCCATTGCCATCACCCTCGGACTACTTGCACCAATTCTTGCCCTATCCCTATCAGCGGGTGGTGGCATGGCAATATTTAGCGCCATTCTCTCGGCAGCAAGTGCCGCCGCTTCCGCAGGTTTAAATATCGGTCTACGCATTTCTAGGTAATTCCCATGAACTCATATCCAAATACTGAAGTGAATACTGAACCAAAACCAGAAACAGATGAAACTAATGCTTTCCATCGCTTTATTCCTGCTGGTCTATCCCACCGTAGTAAAGCCAAAACTCCTAAAGACGTACTGGTGGTATCGATTTTGTTCGGCATACTTGGCTTATCGGCACTCAATAGTTTAGGGCTGATCGCTCTGATTGGTGCATATGCCTCCCTTGCTTCCCAGAAACCACCAACGCTCGTACAGTTGTCGGGCGGTAAAGCGATTACGGCGATCGCCAGTGAAAATAAAACCAGATCTCCTGAAGTGGTAAAACAGTTTGTCACTCAGCAGGTGATGGCACTGATGACATGGACAGGGGAACTGCCCTCTGAGGCAAGTCAAAATGGGAAGCCGCTTTTAGATACTGGCGTGGAAGTTACGGCGGACAAGGGCTTGAAAAAGAAAATCACTACCACGGCATGGCAAGCCAGCTTTGCTTTTTCTGAAGACTTCCGTAAAGGATTGCTCTCATCGATCGCGGAACTCACACCGATAGAGGTTTTCTCAGGGGGCAGCAAGGTAATTCTAGTGCCGCAGACGATTACGGTTCCTGAAGAGATTGAGAAAGGGAAATGGAAAGTTAATCTGGTGGCAAATCTGGTTACTTTCAGTCCCCTCAATCAAGTTGGCGAATCGGTTCCCTTTAATAAAGAAATCTTTATTCAGGCGATCGATGTGCCGAATCTGAAAGCCGATGCTTCACCTCTGGAGCAAGCCATTTTCAAAGTGAAATCCTCTGGACTAGAAATCTATGCCATGCGAGATCTCACCCGAAATGATTTGAAATAACTTTTCTCTGTCGATACTTGAAGGAGTTGTGATGATTACCGAAGTTCAAGAACCACAATCAGTAAGCGTAACCGATGAAATTGACTTTGCTCAGTTAACTGGGTTTCAACCCGATGTAAATAATACGAGCTTAGCGATCGATGATTTTAGTGATGACCCAGATCCAGAGCAGCATCGGACAATTAGGGGTATTGTTGGCAGTCCTTTTTCTAAGATGGCTTTGGTTGGTGGGGTTGGTTCTCTAGGATTTTTGCTGGTGGGGCTATTCATGAATAGCATTATGTCGCCATCTAATGCCAAGCAATTAACGGCTAAATCCAATGATGAAAAGCTTGCCCTAACCTCGACCACCGATCCTAAGGATGCGGAAATTGCCAAGTTCAAGACGGATTTAGCTTTAGGTAGTCAGCTTTCTGCGGGTAAATCAAAAACACTGCGTCCAGCAAATCTACCAAAGTCAGATGCATTGGCTTCTAAAGCTGATTCCAAAGACAAGTTAGAAGCCAATCCCGCACAGTCTGCCGATCTCCCAACCGTCTCACCCGTAAGGAATCTATCGGCTCCGCCCCTTGAGCCAATACCGATGCGACAGGTGATGTCGCAACCAACACCTGTGATGCTGCCGCCACGTAACTTTTCGGCGAGTCCACCTGAAGCTAAAAACCCCGCCGATGAATGGCAGCGCTTGGCAAGCATCGGCAGTTATGGCAATCTGGCTGCGCCTACGGAAATGCCTCGCGCGATCGCGGTCAGTCCAGTTGCTGCAAATAGCGTTAACAATCCCAATTCTTCAATTCCTACAATTGAGAAACCACCCTTAAATTCGCTCACTAACTATCTCGCTCAAGCGGAAAAATCCTTGCCAAAGACTACACCTGCAAATACTTTGCTGGTCGGGACAACTGCTAAAGCCGCATTGAAAACATCAGTTGTGTTCTCCACCGATGGCAGTCGGACTATGGGTAGCGCCCCTGGACTCATTCCTAAATTTATCGTCACTCTCCAAGAACCAATTACGACAGCGGATGGTAAGCCTATAATTCCTGCGGATGCGGTGTTAATCGTTACCGCTCGTCCTCTTGATGCCAAATCAGGACTAGCTGAATTGGATGTGGTTGGTATTGCGATCAATGGTCGCGAGTTGATTCCACCACCCAATGCCATCTCGATTCGTGGTGCGGAGGGTGCGCCTTTAGTCGCGGACAAGTACTTCGATCGCGGTGCGGAAATTAGCGGTATGGATGTGGCGAGCTTCATTACTTCGGCATTAGCGGAAGTTGGCAAACTTACCAATAGTCCCACAACTACTAGCAGCATCTCGTCCATTGGCGGGAGTGCCACGGTCAGTACTGCACCACCCCCCAACTATCTCGGTGCGGCGATTAGTGGTGGCTTTGGCGTTCTCTCAGAAACTTTGAATCGTCGTAGTCAACAGGCGATCGAGGAGATTAAAACCCGTCCCAATGTCTTCTTTATCCCCGCAGGTAAAGAACTGCAAGTGTTTGTCAATCAAACTGTGATTTTCTAGCTAATACCAATCTTCTATCAACGATCCAGTTCTATGGTTATGAACTTTTTGCCATGTCGAAAATATGCCATCTCAGGGACATTCGCTTTTCTAGTCTTGTCACTACCTGCGATCGCTCATTCCGAGACTATCTTTCCTGCCAAGCAGCAGATTGGTGTCAGTCAGGCGATGGGTGTAAGCGGCGTGACCTCGGTAGTTAGCCTATCGCCAATGCAGTCCTTAAATATTAGCTTCATCAAGACGGGCGAGATTATCAAAAAGGTGTGGTTGGGTAATCCTTCTAAGGTGGTCATGGACTATGACAGTCCCCTCTGTAAGGACGTTACGAACGATAGCAATTGCGGGGCAACGGTAATTAATCTGCGGCAACTTGCGAGACCGATTGACTTGGATATGAATCTATCTGCCTCGGCAAGAGGAAATCGCACCTCCTTAACTGTGATCACCACAGGAACAGGTGGGCTAAGAAATCTCTATCAGTTTCAATTAGTTCTGAATGTCCCCACTCCTGCCTACAGCATTTTGGAAGTTGTTCCCGATGCTCAAATCCCTCGCCTTGCTCCGCTTACACCGACAGCCCCTGCTCAAATCAATAAAACATCGTTGGATTTCTAATCATGTTGTATAAACGTATCATCCCAATAACGGCGTTAGCGATCTCCTCTGCGGCGATCGCTATTTTCAATGCCGATTTTGCTTCTGCTCAATCTTTGCCTATGACAGTACAGCCATTTGGGAATGCTCAATCGGTTATGATTCCTGATTTTACGAGAATCAGTTTCGAGAATTTACCGAAAATCCAAGTTACCGCCCAATTGCAGCAACAGCTATCGCAACTACTTTCTCCAAATGCCTTAACCAATCTGGCAATCGGTAGTTTTGTTAGCCCAGATCGCTATCTGACGGTGGGTTCACTTCAGTCTCTGGGTTTAGAGCAAATGAGCTTACAGGCGATCGCTAGTCGTGCTGGTGTTTCCCTGAGCAATGTCAGTCTTGGTCAATTGGGCGAACTTACTTCGCAGCAGACGATTAATAGTTTGTTGCAGTCACTGCCAGATCTGCGCGATCGGTCTTTGAGCCAAGTTCAACCCATCTTCGATCTGGTTACCCAGAAATCTGGATCTGCCAATCTCAACCGTCTGAGTGGTGAAATGTCTGGTATGACTGTGGGGCAATTGGTAAATGCTTTTCCCGATCTTGGTAATTTATCCTTGAGCAGTCTTGGCGATCGGTTGAATAGCTATAGCATCGAATCGATTGCAGGCTTTGCTCAGTTGCCTTTAGGTAATATTCAAGGTGCATCGAGCGTGGTTTTATCGGATTTGAATGCTACGGGTTTAGGTAAACTCAGTCTTTCCCAATTTCCCAATGCTCCAGCGTTACTGCCCAATGTCAGGTTTGGTATGGTGGATATTGCCCTTGGCAATAGGGAGAAGAATCGCATTAATCCGATTAGTGGTGGCGTTACTGAGTCAGGATTTCAAGCGGTGGGTTGCGATGGTAATAATGATTGCCCGCATATTGAGGTTACAGACTTTGCAGGTGGTTACTATACTGGCAAGCAATGGATGACCGCATCGCAGCAAGTACCCGATGGTTACGGCTTTTTAGGTGGTCTATTTGGCAATCGCGGTCCCGCAGGCAATCATCCCTTTGGTGATGCTTTTCGCGTCACTATTGAATCTCTAGATGAGGCTACAGGCACAATTACCCTCGGTCTGCGGTTTCGTTGGTGTCAGCGATCGTGGTTTGTGGATTTAGGTTGTACTCCCTACATTACCCCTCCCTTACCGTTGGTTGTTCTCCAAGAAAAAAGCACGATTCCCTATGCCGTTCCTAGCAACTCGACGGTCAATTCACCAATTTCCATTAGCAAACCTTTCAGCAAATAGATTGCCATGAATTTTTTGATGTTTTGGTTTAGCCATAAAAATTTCTCAAAGAAACTAATTTTGCTGGCGATCGCGGTTTCGATCGCTTGTCTCGTCCCAGTAGAGATGGGGTATTCACAGGAAATAGACAGTTCTCCAACCTCAGTAGAGAAGAAGTCTTCAGCCAATGGTTTACCTCCTGAACTTGCTTTTATTGCTCATCAGCTATTCACGCCTACAGGTGGCATTATTGCGGCTTGTGCCATCGGCATGGTTTTCTTGAGCATGAATGGTGGCGGCAATAGCAAAAACAAGTTGGCTAACGCTCACTGGGCAAATAGCGCGGAGATTGCGGCGGCGCGGAAAAAGGCAAAGGAACAGATTAATCGCCGCGAACGTAATAAGCTGTCTCTGTTCATCGTTAAGCCTAAATTAATTTTTCCGCCCGAATTGATTTCTCGTCCAGGAGTGGCTACACCCAATCACGAACTACCTGTTGCGGGACAGAAGCCCAAAGTGATTCAGGTATCGCAAGCGGATCGGACGATCTGGCTTCCCGATGCTAATCGCGGTATTGCCGTACTCGGTGGTACGGGTTCGGGTAAAACCTATGGCGTAATTGACCCTGCGATTCGCAGTGCGATCGACCAAGGATTTCCGATTATTCTCTACGATTACAAATATGCTGAACAATCCTCGCGCATTGCGGGAGTAGCAGCGGCAGCAGGCTATCAGGTCAGTATCTTTGCCCCTAGTTTTCCTGAAAGTGGTATCTGTAATCCCCTTGATTTTATTCGTGATGCTGCGGATGTGGATATGGCGCGACAGGTAGCGATCGTCCTGAATCGCAACTTCAAGTCTGGCGGCAAAGGTAGTGAAGATCCCTTCTTTACCAATAGTGGCGACCAACTGATTCAAGCAGTGCTGCTCCTAGCAAAGACAACTCCCTATCCTGATATTATTTTCTGTGCCAAGGCATTGGGTGCGAATAACCTGCCTGCTAGAGTCCAGAATGCCAATTTGCCAACTTGGGTAGAAACCAGTTTTGGACAGTTGATTTCGATGGCAGATTCTGAGAAAACTGTTGCTTCTGTAATCTCGACGGCGAGTATTCTCTTTAGTCGTTTCATGTCTCCTGATATCCTCAGCGTGTTCTGTGGCAAGACGACGATTCCTTTGCAGTTGAAAGGCAAGCAATTGCTGATTATCGGCATGAAGCGCGAAAAGCAGGATGTGGTTGCACCATTGTTGGCGACAGTTTTACATATGATTGTTACCCGTAATGTCGTGTCCACTAAACGCGAAGATCCTCTGCTAGTGGCGATCGATGAGTTGCCAACGCTTTATTTGCCGAGCCTTGTCCAATGGCTGAACGTTCACCGTGAGGATGGCTTGTCCTGTATGTTGGGTTTCCAGAATTTGGTGCAGCTCGAAGAAACTTATGGTAAGGAGGTGTCAAGAGCAATCTTTGGCGGCTGTGCAACTAAAGCGATTTTTAATCCCCTTGAGCCTGAATCAGCGAAGATTTTCTCTGATTATCTTGGTGATGAGCATTTGAAGTACAAATCTAAATCCCGTAGTACGGGTGGTGGTCGGACTAGCACCAGTACATCGGATCAGGAACGTACGCGCAAACTATTTGCTCCAGAGGATTTTCTCAAGTTACCGCAAGGTAATTGTATTCTCATTTCCCCAGGCTATAGCTCTAAGAAAGAAGCGAATGTACCACGGCGTTGTCATATTAAAATCCCCAAAGTTGACGCGGAGAGGGCAGATAAGAGCAAGTCTAAATGGGAGTCTCTAAAAGTTAGGTTGGCTAAATCTGGTAGTCAAGTACCGATTACGGATGGGGCGATCGCTTCCCGTAAAGATTACTTTCAAGAGCATTTTCCTTTACCTGCGAAAGATGCTCCCAATGCTCCTAAGTCCACTGTTCCTGCTTGGGCTGAAGGTTTATAGAGGTAAATTATGGTTTTTATGCAGACATCGGAAGCGTCTCAGGCTAATGCTCAACAATTGGCGATCGCACAAACTACGATTGAAGCTCTAGCAGAACTGCTGAGGCAATTGTTAGGTAAGCAGGAAGAGTTATTGCAAGAGAAAGATGGAAACAGGCAAGAGCCTGATGCTCCATCATCGGGATTCAGTGATGCGGAGTGGGATCAGGTATCTCAGCAATGGGATCAGGACATCATGGATGATTGGTGGCGCAGATATCAGGCTGCACCAGATCGCTCTACTGCTCCTGAGACTTCACAGGCTTTGACTGTCATCTCGAATAATCCTCGGGATAAAGGTGATCCAGATTTTGCGATGCTTCCCAAAGCACCCATTCAGCCATCACCTCTATCTGGTAGTAATCTACCGCCACTGCCTAAGTCATCGCAGTCACCATTGCCCATTTTTACGGAAGAGAATTATATCGATGTGGAATGGCGAGAACTCCCAAAAATAGAGTTAGCCGAGTTACTACGGCGAGATTTAGATGGGGATGGGATTACTGATGTGGATGAACTGCGGATGGGACTCAATCCTCGCAGCATTGATACTGATGGCGATGGTATCAGCGATCGTGATGAGTTAGGACGTTCTAATCCTCTATCTTTTGATGACTTTAGACAACAGGTGATGGCGGCGGTGTCGGTTGCCCTAGTAGCAAAATTGGGTGTCGATGGCAAGTATGAAGCGGAAAATTATCGCATTCAATCTCAGGACAATCTCTATGAGATTTCTAACCTTGATGGTGAGGCGATCGCTAAGTTTGAATTGCAAAGCGATCGGGCTGTGTTTGTTGAGGATAGGACTACGGTTGACCAACAGATTGACTTTACTAAAACTGCCTTTAGGACGACGACTGTGGATATGGCAAGTTTGACTCAGAATCAGGGTTATCTCGCGGCAGTAGATAAGCTGGGAGATCTGGCTCCTGCTGGGGCTAGGGGTGTAGTGGTTGTTGAAAATGCCCTTAATGAGACTGGTCAGGAGTCGTTTAAGGGTGAATATTACAATTTCCAAAGAAATCAGGATGGTGATATCACCATTGTCAATAACTATACTGGCGAAGATATTTTGCGGACTACGCAAGGGCAAATCTCTCTTAATGCGATGAATCCAACTGATTTAAACAACTTCCAACAAGCGTTTCAACGGATGAATTCGCCTCAGCCTCTGCTAGAACAATCCAGCCCCGATTTAGAGCGTTAGGTAAAGGCGATGATTACTGCGAACCCAGATCGGGATATGGCTCAGTTCATGACTGTGTTTAACCAAGTTGTGGAACTGCATAGCACCCATATTTTAGCGATCGCTGAACGAGAAATATCTTCCACTAATATTAAGGATTTAACGATGATCGATAAAGATGATGTATTTGATGAAGAGTGGCAACCATCGCAGGTACGGGGCAAGGGTAGCGATTCTAATTCGGGTGGTAATGATGCTCAACAGGTGAATGCTGTTATTCCAGAACAAAACCAGAGCGATTATGCAACGCAGATTCAGAATTTGGCGCTGTCAATGTTTGATGGGTTGAGTAATCTGCGTAAAGATCAATCAGACGGTAAGTCTGAAGATACTGCAACTGCTGCTATGCCCAGTTCTCCTAGTCAAATTACTGATGCAGAACGCGATCTGAAACTGGCGCGTGATTGTCGCGAATTACTACAGGTAAAGGGTAGAGATGATGGTAATAATCTTATCTTTGAACGTCCTGATGGCAAGGGGAATTACAAGTTCAATCTCGAAAAGGCATCGGATACGATGACATTGAATGCGAAGGATCGTCCTGCTAATGCGATCCTTGTGGAGTCGCAGGGAAAAATCTTAGAGTCCCATGTTACCGATCTTGATGCGGCAAATATTGCTAGGGCTGTGGAGATGTTAAACGTACAACAATCTAAACCTATTGAAAATCATAAGTAAGTCTGTTTGGTGGTAAAGTTTACACAGGTACAAAAACATGAAAAAGCTGTTACTCGTTGAATCTCCATCCAAGTGCAAAACCATCCAAGCAATTCTTGGTAGTGAATGGCAAGTGGAAGCTTCCTTTGGTCACTTTACGGAACTTGCTAAAGATGGTGAAGATAGCTTGGGCTTTACGATGCATTCAGATACCAACAAAATTGAATGCCGCTACCAATTGACGGAAGGCAAGGGTCAACAGGTAGTCGCTAAACTTCGGGCGGCGGTGAAGAATGCTTCAGAAGTGGTGCTGGCTACCGATGGCGATCGCGAGGGTGAGGGGATTGCTTGGCATTTACAACAGCAACTGCATCTTCGTAATCCCAAACGTGCTGTCTATAACCAGATTACGCCCACGGCAGTTAAGGCGGCGATCGCTAATGCTCATCAGTTAGATTTGAATCTGATTTCGGCTCAAAGAGCGAGACAATGCTTAGATCGGTTGATTGGGTTTAAGGTTTCGCCTTTGGTGCGTCGTACTAGCGGCGGTAGCTCGGCGGGTCGGGTGCAGTCGGTGGCTTTGCATATTGTCTGTCAGCGTGAACGGGAAATTAGTGCTTTTGTGCCGATTAACTATTGGTCGGTGTGGACGGAATATGCTGAAGGATTCACAGCTTTCTATGCGGGTAGCAGTGAGATAGAGCCTGTACTTGACGATCAGGATGTCACCGATGATGCGGCGGAGGTGAATACGGAATCTACGGTTGAGTCAAAACGGGTATTGTCGGAAGCGGAAGCTGCCAGAATTATTCAAGTTGCCCGTAATCATCCCCATATCGTTCGCGAAGCTACGGGTGTCACGGCTCAAAAATCACCTCTACCGCCTTTTATTACCAGTTCGCTCCAACAAGCTGCTTCTGTGAGATTAGGGCTATCGCCTGAAGAGACGATGAAGGTGGCTCAAGAGTTGTTTGAGGGTGTCGATTTGCCGAACGGACGTAAGGGTTTGATTACCTATCACCGCACTGACAGCACTAGTCTCGCGCCTGAGTTTTGTGCTGAGGTGAAGGACTGGCTATCGAAACACGATCCTGATAATGTGCCTAAGAAAACTACTCGTCATCGCGAACAGGCAACAGCTCAATCCGCTCATGAAGCGATTCGTCCTACCTATTTGAGTATTACTCCAAAAACGGTGAGAGATCATCTCAGTGCTAAACAACATCAACTCTATGAGTTAATCTGGCGCAGAGCCGTTGCTTCTCAATGTGCGAATGCTTTGATTCAAAAAAGTCGGGTGATTATTCAGGCTGGTTCGACGCTTTGGCAGACTAGGGGCAGTATTCTCACCTTTGCGGGTTATACGCGCTATTGGAATGATTTGAGTAAGGATAAACATATTCCTGCGTTAACGAGCGGTCAGACTTTGGCTTTGGCGAATGCAGGTTTTACGCAGAAACAAACTCAACCTCCTGCTAGGTATAGCGAGGCGAAGTTGGTACAGGTACTAGAACGTCAGGGTGTGGGTAGACCGAGTACGTTTGCAGCGATCGTCAAGACGCTGAAGGATCGAAACTATGTGTTACTCAAGGGTAAGGTTCTCGAACCTTCGGCTTTAGGAATGTCTACGGATGATGTGTTGCATAAAACTTTTCCCGATCTGCTCAGAGCCGATTTTACCGCAGGGATGGAGACTACTTTGGATGAAGTCTCGGTGGGTAAGTTGGAGTGGCAGAGCTATTTGATTGGTTGGCATCAGTCCTATTTTCAGCCAATGTTGGCGCGGGCTTATACGAATCTTGGTGCGGATTTACAACCAAGTAATCGCAAAAATGAGCTTTCGGATGTGGCTTGTCCTACTTGTAATCATCCTCTCAGTAAGATTCCTTCTAAAAAGGTGAGTGGTGGGCATTTTCTCAAGTGTGAGCATGGCTGTGAGAATCTGGTCATGTTTTGGAGCGATCGCCGTAATCAGTGGGAGATTCCTCAACCGAAGGGTGAAAATGCAGTGACGGCGGAGGTTACTAGTTTTGCTTGTCCTGTCTGTGGCAAGCCTTTGGCTAAGTTTCCCTATACTAAGGATGGTGTGGATAAGGTGATGTTGAAGTGTGCGGATGTGCAGGCGCGGCAACGCAAGGATCATGCGGATGTGGTCTTTTTCTGGTCTTCTCAGGAGAAGTGGTGGTCGAAGAAGTTTGGCGATTTGGATGAGGCGGCTAAGCCTAATTTGGGTAAGGTTGCTACTGCGAAGGAGAAGAAAGTTTCTCAGGGGAAGCCGAAACAGGCGGGTAAAGTGGCTAAGTCTCGTCCTAAAAAGTTGTCTTGATAAGCAAGCTTATTTGCAAGTTTCT